>VGJH01000128.1 GCA_016867505.1 Candidatus Bathyarchaeota archaeon | reverse complement strand
ATTTTTTTTATAAAGATTCTGTGCAATAATGTTTGATACTCTGACCTCAAGATACGCTTCTGATGCGCCTTTTTTTAAGAAGCCTTTCTCAACTTCTTTCAAGAGAGTATCCCCATATCCCTTATTTCTCCAATTTTCTTTTATAGCGAGATTTAAGATATGACCCAATAGAATGGATTGTTCTGACTCAATCTCCCCAACAATATATCCAAAAATTTCTTCATCTTGGGTTGCTACTAAAAATAAATCCGCTGCTCTACTTAATACTAATTGGAAAAGTACTCTAGGCCATGGATCTGAATAAATATTTTTTTCCATCTCTTGAATTGGTAAAATATCATTTTCATCAGCTTTTCTAATAATTATGCCCATTAATACAAAATAATTATCTCAAATGATTTATGAGTTGAGGTATAATGCTCCTGCTAGATGATAATGGATCGTAGAGCTATTTCCCTCACAATAATTGGAATTTTGTTATTTGTATTTTATTTATTTTTAATAAATCCTTTTGCTATACTTTTTGAAATTAGTAGAATTAACATAATTTATTACTTGATTGCAGTATTAGTTAATCAAGTAGGCCTAATTTTATTCGCTGCTTCGTGGTGGCTTCTATTAAAAATTTTAAATTTAAGAATAAACTTTTTTGAAGGAATTCAAATTACTTATACAAGTCTATTTGTAGGTTGGATAATTCCCATTCCAATGAATACAGAAGTTATTAGAGCATATTTACTTAATTTTAAAAAGAGAAGTAATCTCGGTCAAGCAATATGTAGTGTTGTCGTTCACAGAGCATTATATAATATTGCTTTTGGAATTACAATCGGAGGAGCAGCTTTCGTAATAAATTTTATTGAAAAAGATCATCTGCCCATTGATCCATGGTTAATAATTTTTGCAGTTCTATTTGCTGCAGTTACTAGTATTTTTTTTACAGCAATTCTAAATTCTCGAGCATTACAATTTTTATACCATTATTCACCAGGTTGGATTAAAAAATATTTTTTTAACAAATTTATTGACAATCAACAAAGTGAACTAGGTTTTCAAGGGTTCGTAACAAATATTGAAGAATCGATAAATGCAATGAAGACTAATTTTTCATTGACACTGCTATCATTTCTACTAATTTTTTTACATTGGATTGGTGGTTCAATAACTGCTTATTATTCTGCTAAAAGTTTAGGAGTTGATTTTAGTCTATCAGTAATAATTTTAATTTATGCGGTTGTTGAGTTTATTCAACAAGTGAATATATTCATCCCTAGTGGACTTGGCGTAATTGATGCGGGGTTAACTGGAGCTTTTGTACTAGCTGGAGTTCCACTACAATTAGCGGCAAGTATCAGTCTATTAACAAGATTAGCTACTTATTGGTTTGAAGTTGTTGTTTGCACACCCATTGCTTTTAGATATGGTTATAAGGAGTTGTTACTTGAAGAAAAATAAGAGTTAGAAAGCTATAGTTTAAATAAATATTAGGAAAGTTCCATGTTATGCTTCATCTTGGAATCATTGGGTGTGGGCGAGTCACAACTATGTTCCATCTTCACGCAATTAATAACTCAAAATCTTGGAAATTGGTTGGTCTTGCTGACAACAATGAGAGGAGACTGAAGGAAGTTCAAAAAATTTCAGGGACTGAATATACAACGACTGATTATAAACAGCTTCTACTTAGAGATGACATTCAAGCAGTTTCAATCAATACTCCCCCAAAATTACATGAACAAATGGTAATCGACTCCTTGAATGCAGGTAAACATGTTTTATGCGAAAAACCACTTACACAAACAGTAGACTCATGCCAAAAAATTAAAGATAAACAATTAGAAACAGGGAAAGTTGTTTTACCTGTTCACAATTATGTATTCGCTCCCTCATTTATTAAAATTGAAGAAAAATTAAAAAATGGTAAAATTGGGCAATTGAATAAAATTTCAATCTCTTTCGAAAACTATTTGCAAGGATATAATTCGGTAACAGATTTTCGTACAGTAAATAATTCTGGAATATTGGAAGATATAATGCCTCATATTTTATCAGTTCTAACTGTCCTCGCTGGAGACATAAAAGAGATTCAAAATATTTCTTGGTGGTGTAAAAGTTTTAATGTCTGCGATAATATTAGAGCAGATTTGATTTCTGAGTCTAATGTATTAATTGATTGTTCATTAAGTTGGACTAAAATGATCCCCAACTTTAAATTGATTCTTGAAGGCTCACAAGGAAAATTAATGACAGAATTAATGCTAGAACCTTATAAACATACATTCGAAAATTCTACGGAAAGAATTACAGAAAAAGATAGGGGTTTAGATTGGTACATTGATTTAATACAATATAAGCATCCAAGTTTCAGTGGATTATATAGGCATTTTGCTCAATTAGTTGAGAATAAAGTTGAACAAAAAATAACTGTCGATGACGAGATAAATATGATAAAAACAATCGAAAAAATGGTATCTCAATTGACCCCAGAAAAGAGGATTAATAATGTCAAATAATGTTGCCTTAGTTAAAGTTCAGAGAGACATAGATGAAGCAGTACAAAGAAGCATCCGCCTAATTGGTGGCATGAATATCAAAAAAGAGACAAAAGTAATCATCAAACCAAATATTTGCAATCCAAAAAATCCTCACGGGATGGTCATTACAGATTTTAAAATAATCGAGTCAGTTATTAATATAATTAAAGAAAAAAATTGTGATCTGATTGTTGTTGAGTCAGATAATATCGATAATACCGCTGATAATCGTGCAAAAAACTCAGGATTATTAAAATTATTAAATGAACTTAATGTATCATTTTTTAATTTAAGCAAAGACGAATGCAAGACATACAATGTTGCTGGACTTGAGCTTAATTTACCTAAAACTATGTTAGAAGCAGAGTATGTTATAAATCTGGCTAAAATTAAAACATGTGCTCATACTCTAGTGACATTAAGTATCAAAAATCTTTTTGGATGCTTTAAGGAAGCAAAAAAAAGTAAATATCATAAAAAACTAGACGAAGTGTTACCATTTCTAGCCAAAACTTTGAGAAGTGATTTGAATATTGTTGATGGAATCAGTTGTATGGAAGGTAATGGCCCAACAGTTGGTAATCCAAAACATTTAGGAATAATAGTTTCAGGATATAACCCTGTATCAGTTGATTCATTCTGCTCAAAGTTAATGGGTTTCGATCCCACTAGAATTAAACATATCTCAAATTGTTTTAATTTGGGTATTGGGAGTTTAGAATTTAAGGCATTAGGAGATCCTTGGGAACCCATATCATGTAACTTTGAGAAACCATTCAGTTTGAAAGCAACATTAAAATCTGTAAGTACAATAAAAGACGTTTATTTAAAATAACTAATATTTTTTTCTAGATTAGTACCTTATTTAAAAAAAATTCATATTAATTTAGCATAGTGTCATTTATTAAGTAGGTTAGTGGCATCCCCATACAAGGTCATCATAATGTCAGAGAATATTTACGAGATAATAACGGAGATATCTAAGAGAAGAGGATTCTTTTGGTCAAGTTTTGAAATTTATGGTGGAATGGCTGGTTATGTGACTTATGGAGATTATGGTGTTAAATTAAAAAGAAATATTGAGGCTTTATGGAGAGAATATTTTGTCCGTAAACAAGGTTTCTTTGAAATCGATGACCCGATAACTAATCCAAGTAAAATCTTTGAAGCTAGTGGGCATCTGTCAAATTTCAAGGAATATGCCACGATCTGTAATCAGTGTGGTCGAGGTTTCCGTGCTGATCATCTTATTGAAGAAAAAATTGCTCAAGAACATGTTGAGGTTCTTGGTGTTGAAGCAATAAAAAAGTTGCTAGTTGAAAATAAAATTAAATGCCCAACATGTGGAGGAGAATTAAAGGAACCCAGTCTTGTGCTTACCATGTTTCAAACTCAAATTGGAGCAACGGGTAATGAAATTGGATATATGAGACCTGAAGCAGCTCAAGGCATGTTCCTCAATTTTAAACGGTGCTTCCAAGCAAATAGGGAGAGAATTCCCTTCGCTATTAGCCAACAAGGTACAGTAATGAGAAATGAAATCAGTCCACGTAGGGGAGTTCATAGAGTCAGAGAGTTCACAATTATGGAGCTTGAATTATTTTATGATCCTCAAAATGCTGTCTGTCGATGGTTAAGTGATGTGGAAAACGAAAGAATCAGAGTACTCACAGAAGAGATGGTTGAAAACCAATTAGAAGAGCCACTTGAGATAACTGTGAAAGAAGCTATTATAAAAAAAGTTGTTTTAACTGAATGGCAAGGATACTTTATGGGCTTGTCAAAAAAATTCTTGTGCTCATTAGGTATCCCTAGTGAGAAACAACGTTTCCGTGCACATTTGCCACAAGAGAGAAGCCATTACAGTAGTCAGACTTTTGATCATGAAGTTTTTACGAAAAGTTGGGGATGGATAGAGGTTAGTGGTCATGCAAATAGAACCGATTATGATCTTAAATCCCACATGAA
>VGJH01000127.1 GCA_016867505.1 Candidatus Bathyarchaeota archaeon | reverse complement strand
GAAGTTAGGCTCCTAAAGCAGTTCCTTAAAAGAATAGAAGTGTATGGAGCAGAGATTAAGGTCGGTGGCTTCAGCGGATATATGACCGAACTCTTAATCATTGCATATGGGTCATTCATTAAAGCCCTACAATCAGCTTCATCTTGGAAAGAGCTTGAAATAGTCTATCTGAAGACAAATAATGAAGCAGTTACCCTGAAAGCAGTTGATCCTCTAACATTGATTGATCCAGTTGACAGTGGTCGGAATGCTGCTTCAGCTGTGTCTAATGAGTCAAAATCGGTTTTTTCAGCTGCAGCGAGAAAGTTTTTAAATAAACCTGATGCAGACTTCTTTTTCCAAAAAACCACTCCTGTGAACCCGGAAAAATTGGAGAAACTGATGAGCCAAGGCATAAACTACGTCTTTTTGAAGGTGAAAGACACCAAGCCTGATGTCTCAGACACCCTGTGGGGTCAACTGCTTAAAGCTGAGAAAGCGTTAACTAAGGCATTAAGAGACAGAGGATTCCAGATTATGCGTTCAAAGGCTCTGAGTGATGAAAAAAATTATCATCTCTTTGTCTTTGAGGTTGAGTCTCTGCAGATTTCTAATGCATTAAAGCAGCTGGGTCCACCAGTCAGGTTCGTTGAAGATAGTGAAAAATTTATTGAAGCCCACATAGGCTCTGAAAAGACCTTACAGGGACCGGGAATTGAGAATGATAGATGGTGGATTGTAATTAAAAGAGAGTTCACTGACATTAGGTTATGTCTTAAAAAATTAATCAGAGATGGTGGAGTTGGGATTGGCGTACCTAAAAAAATCTCTGAAAAAATCCTAGAGAATAACAAAATACTGATTAACACTGAGTCTATTTCTGAGTTGAAGTCTTTCTATTCGGATATTGCCAAGTTTGTTAAAGGCAGACTTGATTGGCTTGACTGAAGAGATCATTGAATACAGCATTAAAAGTAATGAAGCTCAGCCTCTGCTATGTTGGCCAATTTATGATGATGACGAAGCTAAGAAAAGATTAGTTGAGTTACAGGGACTCGGAGTAACTACCATAACTTCCTATGGTAAATTAAGGTTTGGAAATAAGTGGGTGCTAGGCAAGGGGCATACGGGGTTAGTGGTTTTAGCTAACAGAGGAAAAACAAAAGTTGCTCTGAAGATCCGTAGAACCGACGCTAATAGGGAAACAATGGAGGATGAAGCGAATATGCTAAAGTTAGCTAACTCCATTGGGGTTGCACCGAAACTCCTTGGATTTAGCGATAACTTTCTTTTAATGGAGTGGATTGATGGACCATACCTTCGTGACTGGATAACCTCTTTGAAGTCTGGTGATGTTTCTGAACTGAGGAAAATATTAAAAAGCGTATTATTTCAGGCGAGAGGCCTTGACTCTATTGGTTTAGATCATGGTGAACTCGTGAGGCTTAGACGACATATCATTCTATCGAATGGTCATCCAGTGTTCATTGACTTTGAGTCAGCAAGCATCAGAAGAAGAGTTGCTAACCTGACAACAGTAACGCAGTCAATCTTTCTGAATCGTAGCGTCTCATCTATTATTGGTAAAATTCTGCCAGCTTGGGATGAGGAGAAGCTTCTCGAAGCATTAAAGATGTATAGTGTAGATAAAAGTGAACGAAGCTTCTATGAGATTTTAAAAATTTCTGGATTATTTTGAAGAAAATCCGTTAATCTACTTGTAAATTTTTTATTTTCAAGGTGAATTTTACTGTATAGATTAAATATCATAAAATATTTTATATGTTAAATGTTTGGTGTGTCTTTAGTCAATGAACAAATTCAGCATTTTCTTTATGTCCAAGATCTAAAGATGATTGTCTACATTGGAATGGTATTATCTCAGCTGAGCTTATTCTATGGCATAAACAAATTTTTTAAGCACTGGACCTACAATGGACAAAAAATTAGTGTAAAAGATTTCAAAACAGGATTGAAAAATGCTTTAAAATTTGGTCTACTTCAACGCAGAGTCATTAACCATAGATTTGCTGGATTAATGCATTCTCTGATTTATGTTAGCATGATTGGATTATTCATAACAACAGCCTTCAGAGCCCTAGATTATTATTCAATTTTACCACTCACACCGCTTCGTGGGCAGTTTTACCTGTGGGTCAAGTTTTTCGCTAACATTTTCGGTGTTTTAGCAATAATTGGTTCAGCTATGGCATTATACAGGAGAGCTACTAAAAGTAGAAAGGAACTGCCAAACAATTATGTTGACACCCTGATCCTGCTTGACATAATTATTATAATGGTTGTTGGTTTTCTGCTTGATTCAATATCCACCTATACTTACAGGTTAGACTGGATTGGTTTCTATGATCCTGTTGGTACCAGCTTAATATTTTTGTTCAATAAACTTGACCCAGCAACATTAACTACACTTTATCGAGGGTTATGGGTTTTCCATATGATGCAAGTTTTTATCACAATCGCAGTTCTACCTTACACAAAACTGTCGCATATAGTCATCGGATCCTTCCTCAACACCTTCTATGCAAGGGAAATTAACCCAAGCCATCCTAAACCAGTGCCAGATATTCTAGACATTCTTGATCAGGGCAAGACTCTAGGTATACAGAAGATTAGCGAAACAGACTGGAAACAGAGAATGGACTACGACTCCTGCGTCCAATGTGGTAGGTGCAGCAATGCTTGCCCAGCGAATGTAAGTGGGAAACCCCTCTCTCCCATGGATCTGATGATTAATCTGCGTGAAATAGGAGATAATAAAAAATATGATTTACCTATTTGGCCAGAAATCATGAAAACTGAGAGTGCTTGGTCTTGTGTTCTATGTGCTGCATGTGTGAAGGAGTGCCCATTCCTTATAGATCAAGCTGAAACCATAATGGAGCTTAGAAGGGGACTCTTCTTCGAGGAGACTACTGTTGAGAGAAACATTAAGCAAATTTCGGCAAACATCTCATCGAAAGGCAACCCATACGGCTTCAGCATAAACGATAAAAAAACCTGGTTAATTGAACTGACAAAAACAGGGTTATGCGAGTATGCCCAACAGGGCAAAGAGTATGATTACCTTTACTGGATCGGATGTGTTACTAGTTATGAACCTGCTATAAGAAAATCAGCTGAAAGCCTACTCAAAATAATGAAAAAATCGGGCTTACGAGTAGCAGTTTTATCTGATGAAAAATGCTGCGGAGATCCAGCAAGACGCATCGGAGACGAACTGACCTTCACCGAAGCATCACAGAACAATTACGAAGCACTCCAGAGATACAAATACAAGAAATTAATAACAAACTGCCCACACTGCTACAATTCACTAAAAAATGAATACAAACAATATGACTATAACATCCCCATTGAACACTATGTCGAAACAATAGACCAACTGATTAATGAGTCAAAGATCATACCAAAAAAAGTTGACCTCAAAGTAACATACCACGACTCATGCTACCTAGGTAGATGGAACAGCGTCTATGACTCCCCTAGAAAGATTCTCTCCAAAATCTCAGGAATAGAGTTGATTGAAATGGAGAAAAACAGGGAAAAAAGCTTCTGCTGCGGTGGTGGAGGTGGACAGCTATTCTATGAAGTCTCTGAAGGTGAAAGAATCAGCAAACTCAGGATTGAGCAAGCCCAAAAAACAAGCGCAGAAACAGTCGTTGTATCATGCCCATACTGCAATTCAATGTTCAAAGGAGAAAACACACAAACCCAAGTAATGGATTTACTTGAAATCATAGAAAAAAGCATAAGCACAGATTAGCACACAGCATTTCATCATTCAGTAATCTTTTTACTATAGCGGTCCAGTCTAGTCTAGTTGTCAGGGATCGTGGTCTAGCTTGGTAAGATTCGCGCCTGGGGCGTGCGAGTTCGTGAGTTCAAATCTCACCGATCCCACTTTTCAATTGAAAGTAAATATTTGATAATGGTTTTATTGATCGTAGGTTTTATCCTCAGTTCATACTAGATTACTCTCAGGTGAATATTGAATGGTGGAACAAGAATTGATTAACACACTCCAGAGTATCTCATATATTGCTGGTGCAACGGGTGTATGCATTGCAGCAATCTACTATGTAATAACTTTAAGAAACAGCGAAAAAATCAAACGAAGAGACCTGGTTTTCCAGAGATTACAGGTACCAATGCAACAACACTATGACGCATTCTACACAGTTATGAAAATGACTGACTGGAAAACTACCGAGGAGTTTGAGAGGAAATACGGTTACTGGATGGACCAGAACAAATTCACCAAATTTATGTACATAATAAACCACTTCAATGCCCTCGGAATTCTGTACAAGGATGGCATTGCTACTGCTGAGCAGATCTTTCAACTCTACCTACCCATGGTCATCATTCAATTATATGAGAAGTTTGAGCCAATGATTCAGTCTCGACGCATAGCATCTTCAGGAGGAGTTCTGAATCCTGATGCTTGGAAGCCTTTTGAGATGCTTTATCTGGAGGCTAAGAGGAGGTACCCTGACATTCCTCCTATGGCGAATTCGTTTGAAGAGACGAT
>VGJH01000126.1 GCA_016867505.1 Candidatus Bathyarchaeota archaeon | reverse complement strand
TGTTTTTCCCTCATGCACTACTGTATGTCCTGCATTTGGACCAACTCCAGCACGTGCACATACAGCAACATCGTCTTTTATTGATAGGTAGGAAACTATTTTTCCCTTCCCTGTGTCTCCATAGAATCCATCAACGATCACGGTGCAGCCCATTCAGACCCACCCAAAACCAAACTCAAAAACATCATAACGAATATTTAATATTTCCTATAAATTGTAAAAGATTTATAAATCAAAATTAACATAATCTTGAAAACATATAAAAAACTACAGAATAAATAATAAATTCTTCATGAGCTTCATATAAAATAAATGGTTTATCTTCTGATAGCAAATGTTTACTAGTATATTGATAAATTAATTGTTGTACTCTCTTGACGAATAATGTTGGTTTCCTGATAATTGGAAATGAGATCCTTGATGGCATTATATTAGAATCTAATAGTCAGTGGCTTACTAACCGATTAAAACCCTTAGGTTTCTATATGAAAGAAAGAATAATCATAAGAGATGACGTTCAAGAGATTAGTCAAGCGGTAAAGAGGCTAATCTCTGATGGATGTAATTTAATCTTAACCTCTGGAGGATTAGGCCCTACTCACGATGATATGACATTAAAAGGAATTGCTGAGGGTCTTGATACTATATTGGAATTAAATGAATTAGGTTTACAAATTATCACGCGCCAATATTCCGAGATTCATCAGAAAGGAATTATTGATTCACCATTAATGACACCAGCTCGAAAAAAAATGGCCTATCTACCAAAAGGATCAAAAGCCCTCGATAATAAGGTAGGTGGAGCCCCTGGAGTTTTACTTATCAGGGATAAAATAACTCTAATTTGTCTACCTGGGGTTCCAGCAGAATTAATGTGGATATACGATAATCAAGTTCAGCCCTACCTATCTTCTAAAATAGATGGATATTTTTATGAAGAAACAACAACTCTTCCTTTAAGTGATGAATCAATATTAGCTCCTTTAATTGATGATGTTATGAAGCAGGTGCCAGGTGTATGGGTAAAATCTCTTGTCAAACCTTATGGTGAAAAAGGAATAAGAGTTTGGATATCAGGAAGAGGACTCAATAAAGAAGAGATAGAATCTAACGTTAAAAAAGCCAAAAATATGTTACTAGATCTAATTGATAAAAAATTATTAGTTAAATAACCTTCACTTTCCCGACACAAATAGATACTTTTATTATATATTAACAATTTAAGGTAGGTAATTTAATATCCTTTGTCCTTTCATATGCGCATATGAAGATTACAGAGCTCAATATTCCTAATGATGTCAAAGAAGCTATTCTGTTAAATGGAATAGATGAGCTCTATCCTCCACAAAAAGATGCTATAAACTCCGGTGTTCTTGAAGGTAAAAACCTTGTACTAGCTAGTCCTACAGCAAGTGGAAAAACATTAATCGCAGAATTATGTGCCTTAAAACATATTTTAGAAAAGAATGGTAAAGTACTATACATTTGTCCTCTTCGCGCATTAGCTTGGGAAAAGTATGAGGGATTCCAACAGTATATCAATTTTGAAAAACCTTCAGGGGGAAAAATTCGAGTAGGTGTAAGCACGGGGGATTTGGATAGTAAAAGTTCTTGGTTAGAAGCTTACGATATTGTTATCACTACCAATGAAAAGTGTGACAGCCTACTCCGTCATCGTAGTCCTTGGATGAGTAATGTAACTTTAGTTATTGCTGATGAGATTCATCTTATTGGTGATGAAAGGGGTCCCACTCTTGAGATTGCTCTCGCAAGACTTTTGCAGCTAAATCCAAATATTCAGATTCTTGCATTAAGTGCGACAGTAAAAAATGCTGATGAGATAGCTGAATGGTTGAAGGCAGAAGCAGTTACTACTAACTGGCGCCCCATACCATTGAATGAAGGAGTATTATTAAACAATAGTATAACTTTCAAAGATGGAAAAATCCGACAACTCAAACCGTTAAATAATGCTGCTCCATTAAATATTGCCTTGAATAGTGTTCTTGATGGTGGGCAAGTTCTAATTTTTGTTGAGTCTCGTCGAAGAGCAGAAAGCATGGCAAAAGATGCTGCTTTAGCGCTCTCTGGAACATTAAATCGTAAGATTCAGGCAGATCTTGATTCTCTTGCCTCCGAAATTGAAGTCCATGGAGAAAAAACTAGCCTTACTGATGCACTGAGTTATTCAGTCTCTAAAGGCGCATCATTCCATCACGCAGGACTTAACACTGATCATAGAAGAATAATTGAAAACGCGTTTAAGAAGGGAATAATAAAAATTTTAACTGCAACACCTACTCTTGCAGCAGGAGTAAACCTTCCTGCAAGGACCGTTGTCATCGGTAATTACAAACGTTTTGTCGCAGGTTATGGAATGTATCCAATAACTGTGCTCGAGTATAAGCAAATGAGTGGACGAGCTGGGCGTCCTCAGTATGATCCATATGGAGAAGCAATACTAATTGCTCAAAATAGTGATGAACAAGACCAGCTTATAGATAATTATGTCTTAGCTGAAACAGAAAGACTATACAGTAGATTAGCTCAAGAGTCAGCTCTTCGAGCACACACGCTCGCAGCAATATCATCAGACTACGCACATTCAGAAATTGGACTTCTTGAATTTTTTGGTAGTACTTTTTATGGCTTCAATTATCCCTCCTCGAGCATAAAGATGATTGTGACAGGAGTAATACAGTATTTAATAAATGAAGGAATGATTGAAGAGAAAGGAAATTATCTTTATGCAACTGATTTTGGTAGAAGGGTAAGTGAGTTATATATTGATCCAATTACCGCAGTAATAATTCGTGATGGCTTAAAAGCAGGGAGTTTTGATGTTTCAGACTTTACATGGCTTCATTTAATCAGTCATACACCTGATATGCAACCTATGTTGCGTCCACGTCGACAAGATCTTGACAAAATTGAGACTTACATTGAAGATCATCAAACAGAGTTGGCGATTAACCGCGAAGAAGAGGAAGATTACATTGATCGTGAAGGATTTCTGGGAGAGGTGAAAACAGCAATGGTTCTTGGGGAGTGGATTAATGAAAAAACTGAAAATGATATACTTGAACAATTTGGCGTCCAGCCCGGTGACAGATTTGCTGCAGTACAAAAAGCTGAATGGCTCCTTTATTCAGCTCTTGAATTATCTCAAATAGTAGGAGCTTCAGAATACCGCTCACATTTAAGAGAGCTACAGGATCGAGTCAAACATGGTGTTTCGAAAAAACTATTACCCTTAGTAAGACTCAAAGGAATTGGTAGAGTTCGCGCAAGAATATTATATAATAATGGATTCACAGGGATTGCGGAACTTAAACGTGCTCCTCTTGAAAAACTAGTGTCAATACCATTAATTGGCCCACGAATAGCTAAAAATATCAAAGAAGAAATTGGAGGATTAGTTGAAGAAGCTGAGTGGAAGCAACTCAGTCAAATTGAGACTGAACAACGAAGCTTGAAAGACTTCGTTGAAGAGAAAATTGAGGATAAAGAAGAATAATCTTTTATTATCAAATAACAATTAATTATATTGATGTCTGACACAAACAAAAATGGGTATATCCTCCGTATCACTCACGATTATTGGCTTGACCAAGTGTTTAATATTAAAAAATATTATTCAGGTGTTATGAGAGCCTTTGAGGTTGGCACACCGATTCTTCTAGTTAAAAAAACTGATGTAGGAGATTCCTTCATCGGATATGGCTTAGTAAGCAAGGTAGAAAGGCTCTGGGAGATGACACCTGAAGATGAAAAATATAGCAGAGATAACAACTGGAAATGTTGCTTATCCTTCAACGATCTGAGTAAATTCAATAAACCTTACCCAATAAAAGAATCAATCCTAAAAGATGATCCAAGGAAAGGAAAGCTATTACATGCAGCAATGATTAAAGCAGAACAGATCAATGAGATAATAAACACAGCAATATCTTATTAGAGTTAGATTCAAAGATTTCGAGAAACATGATATTGCTATATGAGTCTATCAGCAGGATTAATATGTAAAAGAGGTGAAGATGTTACACCTTACTTACTAAATATGCTCCTTCATGCTTCCCCTATAACTGCTGATAATTATGGATTAGCTTCTACAAAAAATAGTCAATATAGCAGAACGTTAGATGGTTTTTCATCCCTTAATTCAGATATTGGGATTGCTCATAAACTAGTGAAAATCAACCCATATGATAATGATCAACCAATCCAACAAAATAGTAATTCCTCAATAATACTTGGCAGATTCTGGGATACCTTTGATTCAGATATTATTACCTATTCAGAGATTGTTCGGAACGGTATCGATGATGGAATGAAGAAAATCTTAACTGAATATGATTGTACCTTTTCAATAATTGCTGCTGAGAATAACCAACTAATCTGTTGCAGAGACCATGTTGGTAATATTCCTCTATATTTTGGAGAAAATGAACGTTTCATCGGTGCTGCAACAAATATGAAAATGTTAAGATTATTGAGACTTAAAATTAGAAGCATTCCACCTGGCAGCATCATCATTATTAAAAA
>VGJH01000125.1 GCA_016867505.1 Candidatus Bathyarchaeota archaeon | reverse complement strand
TAAAAGAAGCCTAAGTTACTTCTGCCCCTTCTGTGGTGCAACTAATGAGATTAATATACTAACTTTTGATAATATGTCTCTTAAGATTCAGGCACCAATAACGGCTTAAATTTATCTTTTTAATAAGTGTTATGCATGTTTTTTCCTTATTTTTTTACCTAAATATGCATTAGGAATATATATTTAGAATACATATCATCAATCCAGAGGATTAATGATCAGAACTAATGGACATGGCTTCGTTAGTTCAATATTTTATTTTAAAGAAATTTTTATTGTATCTATTGCGGGTGTGATTCTAGATTTTTTTACCACAGTTGTAGGTCTATCTCAAGGTTATGTTGAGACTCATGCAAATTATAGTTTATTTAATGCATTTGTGATTTTCGCAGGGGCTAATCTCATCTTATCTCTTACTTTACCAAAGTCAAAGAATTGGAAGATTGGAGCACTTTTTATCTCGTCATGGTCTTTCTTGGGTGCAATCAATAATACTCTAGTAATAATGGGTTTATTCAGTGGCTTAATTATCTAAGAAGATTAAGTTATTTTTGGATTTTTCATGAGGCTCTTTCTGATATATAATGTTGCAACTACTAAGACTACTGAAGCGATTGCATTAATCCAAAAAGCTTTTTCGATGCCTAAAAGGTCAGAGATATACCCAATCATCATCGCACTTAATGAACCTAAACCAAAACTAAAAAAGAATAGGAGTCCATAACTTGAGCCTATTAAATTAATTGGCATGATTTTACTTACTAACATTGTGATGGCTGGCTGGTGACTAAAAACTGTTACTCCATACATAATCGAAAAAAATCCTACAAAAATTATATTATTAGGCATCAATAAAAGGAAGAATAAACTTAAACAAACTCCCATACAACTGAATAAAATAATTTTTTGTCCCCCATATTTATCTGAGCCTCTTCCTCCAATAATTTGTCCAAGAGTACCAGAAAGAAGTATTAAGCTACTTGCTAAAGCAGCATGTTCACCAAGGAAGCCACGAGAGATAATTAAAAAACTTGGGAAAAAAACTTCGACTCCTCTAAATATGAATCCAATAATCAGGTTAAATAATAAAAATTGCCAAAAGTATGGCACCATTATTAACTCTCTTAGAGATATTTTGAATTCAATTTTCCTTGATTCATTTATTAATTTAATTTTACTTAATAGAAGACTAGTAATTATGCTCAAAACTCCGAATGTTACGAATGATAATCGCCAACTGTAAAGAAATCCAATTGAATATGCTATTGAGGGTGTTAAAACTTGGCCAAGGTTTCCTGCTGCGTTATGTATGCCCATTGCATTACCGGTTTTTTCTGGAAATGCTTTAGCAATTAAACCATTCACTGTAGGATGATAAAAGCTAGCCCACAGCGCCATCAACCACATCGCGATACTAAAAACCATTAAATCTTGACAAACTAGAAACAGTAAGCTACTCAATCCAGCTAACCCTAAACTGATTTGAGCAATTCTTACACTACCCATCATGTCTGAGAATGGACCACCTAAGAGAGCCCCAGCACCATATATAAAAAACGTAATTGAAGCAACAAGACCAAGTTGTTGGAAACTAGCGTTCAGGCTTAATGCAATATTACTCAAGAGTGGGGCAAGAACAAGGAATAGACTATGATTAAGTGAATGTGCTACTCCTAAAAGGAAGAGAGTTGATGTCTCATGTTTCATGAACGCTATTCATGGATATTTACTCAAATACTTTCCGTGATTAATTAATCTCAAATATTAGTTAACTAAGTATGGTGCGATAGGCAATGGAATATGATGTAATTATTAATGATGTTCAGATCATTGATGGATCTGGGAAAAACACTTTCAAAGGATCTATTGGTATAAAGGGAGATAAAGTTCAAGCTGTTGGAGAAGTAAAAGGAGACGCTGTTAAAGTCATCGAAGCTAAAGGTTTGTACGCTTCTCCAGGCTGGATTGATGCTCACAGTCATGGTGATGGAACCATTCTATTCTACCCAAAAGCAGAAAACTATGTTATGCAGGGAGTCACAACCCTTGTTGGTGGTCAGTGTGGTGGAAGTCCTGCTCCTCTAGGAGACTTATGCAACCTCCCAGGAATAGCTAGGGATTATATTGAGGAACTGGTTCCACACAAATATTATCCTGAAAAGAGCCTTTTCCCAAGAGAAGATGTCAACAAAATCATGAAGAAATATTTTGATTGGACTGTTGACTGGAAAACGATGGGAGAATGGATTGCTAAAGTTGAGAAAGTAGGAATTTCAATGAATATTGCACCACATGTGGGCCAAGGTAATGCACGCTATATGGTTCTTGGTAATGATTACAAACGATTCGCTACTAAAGATGAAATTTCTGAAATTAAAGCTTACCTTGTTAAAGCAATGGATGAAGGCTGCATTGGCATAAGTTCTGGATTAGATTATGATCCTGGAGTGTACGCACACATTGACGAAATAAATGATTGTGTTAGCATTTTGAAAGATTACCCTAATTCAGTCTATTCACCACATTGGAGGAGAACTGGAAGACGAAGAGATATCAAAATGGGAGATACTAGGAGCAATAAATTAGATGGCATACTTGAATCAATCAACACTTGCAGGTTGACAAAAGTGCCAACTAACCTCGCTCACTTGACCCCAGCATGGCGACTTGTCCCAGAAGGAATCGATGCAATGGAAGAAGCTAACATCCGAGTTACATTAGGCTTCATAGATACTGCACGTGAAGAAGGATTACCATTAACATTCGATCATATGCCTTGGTTCATTTTTGGTGGTTTTGATGTTATGCCTTATTTATGCAGCTTATTAACTCCCTGGCTTAAGGAACAGGGTGGAAGAAATGAGCTAGCGAAATGGCTTAAGATTCCAGATTATAGGAAAGAAGTAATTGATGCACTCTACGCAGGTAAATGGTTTATACGAACAGCATATAATCCCAATAGTAATCCACAGTGGGCTGAGAACATCTGGGTTGCTAAACATAAGACACCAGGTTACGACATGAAAAATTTGGCACAGATTGCTAAAGAAAAAGGTAAACCAGCAATTGAAACATGGTTCGATTTAATCTGCGAAGATCCTGATAGTAGAGGCGTAGCTGTTGGGGAAGCTGAGACAGGTAATTTCCCACAAAAACCCTTCAGGGCATTATTTTTCCAGCACCCAGAATGTGCATTAAGTTTAGATCAATCAGTAACGAACCATACCAGAGAACAAAAAACTCCACCATATAGCATTCCTGGAGTGAATTCTTTCAGTGCATTCCCTGGCTTCATAAATGAATTTGTTAAAAAACACAAAATCTTCACACTCGAGCAAGCTATCCATAAAATGAGCACAGCAGCTGCTGAAAACCTGTTCCTTAAAGGACGAGGAAAAATAGCGAAAGGAAGCATTGCTGATATTACGATATTCAATTATGAGAAATTGGAAGTTGTTGGTGATGCTGTTGAACCTCGACGATACCCCAAAGGAATTGAACATGTTCTAGTTAATGGAAAACAAGTTGTTGAAAAAGGTAAACATACAGGAATTCCAGCTGGTAAGATTGTTAAAAGAGCAAAATAATTAATCTTTTTTATAACATTTTTTTATTAATCTAAGACATTGAAACTGCTTTAGTCCCATTGGAGTTATTTATTGGTACCGAGACAATAATTTGAGGCATACCTAATGACGGTTGATTGTGTTATTAAAAATGGTCATTTAATTCTCCCCACAGGCATAACTGAGGCAAGCCTAATTATCAATATGGGAAAAATAATTGGTGTAGTGCGATCCTCTGAACCAGCAGCTGAAAAAATTATTGACGCAAAGGGAAAATATATTCTGCCAGGCATGGTTGACACACATGTTCACCTACGTGACCCAGGAAACACGGATCGAGAAAATTTCGAATCGGGCACAAGAGCAGCCTCAGCTGGTGGTGTAACAACAGTCATTGATATGCCAAACACGGTTCCAGCTACAGTAAATGTTAAAGCATTAGAGGATAAAAAACTCATTGCAGCTAAAAAGGCAATAGTGGATTTCGGATTTATTGGGGGAGCAGGTGAGGTTCCTGAAGAAGATCTTAGAGGCTTAGCCAAAGCAGGAGTCACTGGATTCAAAAGCTTCATGATTGCACGGTTTAAGGAACTTGCTGCATCAGATTACAGACTATTAAGAAATTTTGAAGTAATTGCGGATGAAGATTTACCATGCATGATCCATGCTGAGAATCAAAATATTGTTGAGAAAGGCATGGAGGAAGCAAAACTTGTCGGAAGAATCGACTCTTTTGCACATTGTGAATTCCGACCAGAAATTGCTGAAATTGAGGCTACAATGCGTTCTATTCTGCTGGCAAGAGCCTCTGAAGTCCATTTACATATCTGTCACATGACTGCAGCTGAAGCAGTGGATATACTAGCGGATGCTCAGAATCGTGGGCAAAATGTTTCAGCTGAAACAAGCACAAACTACCTTATACTGAATGAAGATAACATGAAAGACAGAGGACCTTACGCTAAAGTTGATCCTCCTTTAAGAAAAAGCTCTGATCAGATCCGACTATGGGAAGGCTTGAATGATGGTACAATAAATATCTTAGCAAGCGACCATGC
>VGJH01000124.1 GCA_016867505.1 Candidatus Bathyarchaeota archaeon | reverse complement strand
CTCATAGATCATCGATCTTGTAGCTTCAGATTCTTCACCGATCTGAGTGAAAGCTACTACTGGACCCCCACGTCTTGCACTACCATAAAGTGGAAAAGATCTGCAAAATTTACCCTCAAAACTAGCAGCTAGGGCAATTAATTCACTGGCCACAACTACTCCTTGTCCACCCTGACCATGAATCCTTATCTCGTTTAACAATCATCTACCCCACTTTTTCTTAAAAATTCAAGAAAACTCCCAAAAAAGAGACTGCCTGTTACTTCCATAAGCAGAGGAGTCATCTCAGTCAATGACACATTATTATTAAAATTGAAAAGACTTATGACATAAATGCATTATTATTATTTAGAGTGACATATTTATGTCGAATTCGACATCATCATTAAGTGAAGAAGTTAGGAATATTATCGAAAGAGACCCAGTAATAAGGAACGGTTTAGCTAGAGAATTAGTCAATATACGAGCCCTAGCTCGATACATGCAAATTGAACATGGTGTCAATGCGTCTATCGATGCAATAATAAGTGCAATTCGTAGGTTACCAGTAAAAGAAAGCGCAATAAAAATCAACGCATTAGGGAAACTGATACTAAAACTTACAATGAAGAATAGAATAGTTGATGTCGCAATATTAAACGATCCTGAGATCCCTCGGATTCTTAGTAAATTTTCAGGAGAAATAGATTATGGACGAGGAGAGACGTATAGAATTGTTGCTGGTGTTGACACTGTTAGATTAGTGATTGATGAAAAGAATTTGAATAAATTGACTTCATTAATGCCTAAGAAGAGTATTAGGAATATTGCGTTTAATTTAAGTGAAATCATTGTTTTGCTTGACGAATCAACAGAGAAAACCCCAGGAGTTTTAGCAGCAGTAGCTGAAGAAGTGGCTATCAAAGGCATAAACATTGTAGAGTTTATGAGCTGCATCCCTGAATTGATCATTGTTATTGATGAAAAAGAGGCCTTAAGTTGTTATGAGTCTCTACAAAGGTTAAGCAAATCTGATAGAAGATAATATTGCGACAAAAATAATCCATTCAACTTAAGAGTAGGCGTTACTGAAAATAACGCAGCATGCCAATCTTAGTAGCCTACAACGAAATTGCTTTAAAAAGCCGTTATGTTCGATCTAGTCTAGAAAAAAAACTTGTAACTCAAATAGGTTATAAACTAAAAAGCAGTGGATACTCAAATTTCGAGATTGCACGGAGCTTTGGTAGAATAATTGTCACTGGTGTACCAAATGAGGCTGCTGAGATCATTGCTAAGATTTTTGGTGTAGTCTATTGTATACCCTCTGAAGTCACTGATACCAAAATTGATTCGATAGTATCTAAAGCAGTTGAGGTAGCTGGAATTGTTATAAAAGAAGGATCATCTTTCGCTGTAAGGCCAAAAGTAATTGGTGAACAAAGTTATCACAGTAGAGACCTCGCAATTAAGACAGGGGCTGCAATCCTTGAAGCGTATAATGTTAAAAGAATTAGAGTAAACCTCACTGAACCAGATGTTACCGTTGGCATAGAAGTGCGAGACTCATCAGCTTACATCTACACAAAGACTGTTCAAGGTGTTTCAGGATTACCTTATGGTAGCCAAGGAACAGCAGTAGCACTTTTCAGTGGTGGAATTGATTCGCCCGTAGCTGCATGGCTAATGATGAAAAGAGGTGTGGCGGTCTACTCACTATTTATGGATCAGACGCCTTATGTTGGCGACTCATATATTTCAAGAGCAAAAGAAGCGTTTAACCAGATTAGGAGTTTTGCACCAACAGACAATTTTACCTTAAGTATTGCTCCCATGGGCGAGATAATGACTCGTATAACTGAGTTAAGGGAACCTCGTTTCACGTGCATTTTATGTAAAAGAGCAATGTATGTGGTTGCCGAAGCTTTTAGCGTTAAGGTTAAGGCTAAAGGAGTAATCACGGGAGAAAGCCTTGGGCAAGTAGCATCGCAGACATTGGATAATCTTTATGTCCTTGATTCCGCCGTCAATCTCCCCATTTTTAGGCCATTAATTGGTTTAGATAAGGTAGAGATAGAAGATTATGCTAGAATAATTGGTACATATTCATTGACAGCTAAGAAGGTGGAGGGATGCAAAGTAACCCCATCTTCACCTGCTACAACTTCAAAGCTTGATAAAATTGTTGAGTTAGAACAAGAGCTTGATTTGAAAAAGCTTTGTTTTGAAGCAGCTGAAAAGGTATACTCACTAAAAATATGCTAAAGATATAATATCGTGACACTATATCTTAGCTGAGACAATTATGGTTATACCAGCAGAAGCATTAGCAGATAGCGTTGATATTGACTTCGAAGAAGTTGAAGAACACTGGAATGTCTATAGACTCAGTGATGGTACTAAACTGAAAGTTAAACTGATTTTAAGGGGTGTAAAGAGGCTACCTCAGTATGAACCTGATGGAACACCTGTTTATGTTATTAACAGCATGAATGTTGTTAGGGCAGTTGAAGTACCATCAGATATTAAAGCTAAACCCAAGAAATCACCTATGCCACCGGTGTAGAAGACATGAAGATTCAGCTACTCGCAACAACATCAAACATTGAACCACTCGTTGCGACAGCTGTACTTACAACTACAAGTGGTGCTCAGCCCTCCATTCTTTATGAGCGAATGATTGATAGGAAGGATAAAGTCGCTGAAATCATTGAAAGGATTGAGGTCCAGCATGGAAGCATACTTGAGCATAATAGGTTTGTATGGGGTATCATCGCAGAAGAGCATGAAGTATTAGATGTCCTATTGAAAACGAAGTTTTTAACATTCACAAGAATTGGATCCAAAGACTGGTTACTGAGTGGAAACTTGAGGGCAGTGATTGAATTTTGGAGCCAACAGAAGAATGAGAACTCTGAAGCTTTACTAAATTCAATCAAACATATTGTGCCAAACATTTTTTCAAACATTACGAGGGAGAAAAATGAAAATTAGACTTCTCTCATACACAAATTCAAAGGATATTATCTCAAAGCTACCTCAACTCGAAATTTCAGAAGCTGAATTCCTATCACACTGTAGTTTCACATTCTCCATTGAAGGAATAAGCAGGGCATGCAGTCACCAATTAGTAAGGCATAGGATTGCTAGCTTCAGCCAGCAGAGTCAACGGTACATTCAAGTAAAAAAACTGGATCAAAACGTGGTAATTCCACCAAAAATTACTGAAAAAGCTGAAAGAGAATTCAGATCCAGTATAGAGGATACTAGAAACGCTTATGATAAGCTAATCACGGCGGGAGTGGAACGTGAAGATGCTCGTTTTATTCTACCAAATGCGACAGAAACAAGCTTATTGATGACAATGGATGGAAAAAGCCTTGAACACTTTTTTGGGCTTAGGCTCTGCAGCCGAGCTCAATGGGAGATAAGAAGCATGGCTGAGGAGATGTTAACTCAGGTGAAAGCAGTTGAGCCAGAACTCTACAAAGGTGTTGGACCATATTGCATTCAATTGGGTAGATGTCCTGAAGGTCGTTTTAGCTGTGGAAAAATTGTTGAAATGAGAAAAAGATACCAGTAATTTTTCACGCATCAAGTTTTGAGTCTTGACTATTATACCAGGTTTCTAAACTAAGTAGCAGTGCATATCCTATGCTACTGAATACAGTGAACCACTCCACTATTGCTGAACCTCCTTGTAGGATGAAAGAAATCAGAGTTATGAATTGAATTATATAACCATAAACTGCTACACGTTTACTAAAATTACCTGACAAGTATAAAGCTGTATTAACTGTAAGCATGGCGAAGAAATTTAAACCAAAAAATGTGCTACTCCAAAACCTGTGCTGAGAAGGAAAATCTTCTGGGTAAACACCAATAAACGATAATGCTACCCCTGAAGCAATTCCAAGCAACTGACCGAGCATCAATAAGTATTTTGAGGATTTATTGCTATACCAATCAATTAATCCAATGTAAAAAGGCAGGACTGAGAGCCCAGTGATGATGCACCCAACATTATAATAAAAGCTGCCAGTTGGACTAACCTTCATGTTACCATAATCACTGAGGTATGTAGTAAATGGGCTTGAAGCCTTAGGATAATATACTATCGAAATAGCAGTGAAAACAATGTAAAATAACGCGATACAAACACCTGCAATGCAACTGATAGGAATGCCTTTAACTTTCATTCAGGCACCTCAACCTTTAGGCTCAGGATCACGCTCAAGGCTACCACAAGTGCAATGGATGCTGCCACTGTTTCTTGGTCTAACCAAACTACTGCAATCAACCTCGATTATTTCACAGCCAATACTTTCCAACCACTTTGTAGATTTTGGGTTGCCTGAAGGAACTAATAGTTTTCGAGGTCCCAAAACTACACCTGTATCTGGCCCTTTCTTGAAGCCACGCGTATCAATGCTGACCAAATCTTCTGGGGGAGTAATAAAAGTCCAATTCATTTCACGCTTCATCCATTCAACCAAGTAGGGGTCATAGAAGCTTGGATCGGCGACGCTTGTGTGTTTATCAATCATGCTGTAATGTATTGTGCCTTTTCGAGTGCCATAACCAGGACCAAGTTTGATATCGACTTCAGGGTCCTGCATCTTCACGATTCTAGCATATTGTTCATGG
>VGJH01000123.1 GCA_016867505.1 Candidatus Bathyarchaeota archaeon | reverse complement strand
ATGGAGTTGGGATTACTGGTGTCATTTCTAAGCTTAAAGGCGTTGATGATAGGCCTAACATAGCGATTATGGGTGAACTTGATGCTTTAATTATTCCTGAGCATCCTGAAGCTGACCCTATTACTGGGGCTGTACATGCTTGTGGTCATAATGCGCAGATAACTAACGTGATTGGCCTAGCAATGGGATTAGTTGATTCTAGCATAATGAAAGAACTTAATGGGGCAGTCACTTTTATGGGGGTACCAAGCGAGGAGCCGATAGAGATCGAGTGGAGGCAGCAGAAACGGCTTAAAGGCGAGTTATTCTTCTTGGGGGGAAAGCAGGAGTTCATTAAATCAGGCAAATTCGATGATGTTGATATTGCCCTTATTGACCACATGGGTGGCGACGCTAAATACAAGGTTGGGGTTCGGGGAAGTGAACCAGGGCCAGGTAGTGATGGTTTTATGGCTAAAACTTTCGCTTTCAAGGGTGTTGAATCTCATTCTGGTGGAGCTCCTTGGAATGGAGTTAACGCTCTTAATGCTGCGATGCTGGGGCTTATGGGAGTTCATGCTCAACGTGAGACTTTCAAAGATGGCGATGCTATTAGGATTAGTCAAATAATTTCTAAAGGTGGTGACAGCCTGAATGTTATTCCCAGTGATGTGAAGATGGAGCTGATGGTCCGTGGTGCAACTGTTGAAGCGATTAAGAATGCTTGCAGTAAGGTTGATCGAGCGATGAAAGCTGGTGCAATGGCTATTGGTGCTGAACTGGAGATTACTAATATTCCTGGTTACCTTCCACGTCCTGGAGGTGGGAATCCTGAGCTTAGTAGAATTTTACGAGAAAACTCCATTGCACTGCTTGGCGAAGCAAAAGTTGGGGCTGGGGGAGAAAGAGAAGTGGTTAGGACTCCCAGTGGTGTCGTTGCTGATTCCGCTGATGTGGCAGCCATAGTTCCTCTAGGTGGATTAAGTGTGAGTGGTCAGGAAGGAAGGGGACATAGCCGCGAATATGTGATTATAGATAAAGAGAATGCGTATGTGATGCCATCAAAAATTTATGCCATGACGATTATTGATCTCTTGGTTGATGGAGCTTCTACAGCTAAAAAAGTGATAAATGAATTCAAACCCTTGGTCCAGAAACAGTCTTACATGGATTACTGGCACAAAATCCTTTCACAAGAATAATTTTTATTTAAACAACGTTTACTATGTGAAAAATTTATACATTAAATAAGCCCTATTATACTTATGTCTTCAGATAAATACTTCAACTCTGCGACAATCGAAGAGATGGTTAACTCTCTTAACAGCAAATGGCAGAGATACCCGAAGGATGTTATTCCCCTTTGGCTTGCTAGCCCAGACTTTAAGGTTGCTCCCGAGATAAAGGAGGCTCTTCATAAAGCTGTCGATGCTGAGGATGTTTTCTACAACTCGGATCTAAAGCCCCGTTTAGCGATGGCAGCTAAAGTCAGGCGAGTAAACAAAATTGATGTGAGTGAAAATGATGTAATGATTGTTCAGGGCGTTGAACCTATTCTATGGTTAGCGATGAAGCAAGCTTGTCAGCCAGGTGATGAGGTGATTATTCCTAATCCCGCTTATAATGGGTTCATGGCTGTCATGAATAATCTTAATGTTAAGCCTGCTTTCTGGAACCTAGATTACAGAGATGGCTACAAATTTGATGAAGAACAGCTAAAAAAACTAGTTAACAAGAATACGAAACTAATCAGTCTTTGCAACCCTCATAATCCTGCTGGTCGAGTCATGACTAAAACAGAGTTAAAAGCTGTAGCTGATATCGCAGTTGACCATAAGATCCATGTCTTCATAGATGAGCTCTGGGAAGATGTTAGGTTTGATGGTCGCGAGCACATCTCCTTAGCTTCACTCAATCCAGAGATCTCTGACCTCACAGCGACCGCGTGGGGAGTAAGCAAGACTTTTGGAGTGGCAGGATTATATCTTGGCTACTTAGCTTCAACAAATAAGCAGATTGTTTCCAATTATAGGAAGAACGCTGCAACAATTCAGCGAGGTGCAGACACTCTATCTAGAGCAGCATCACCAGTAATGCTTGACACCACCCTTGACTGGTGGAGAAGAGATCTGATGTTCCATCTCACAAAAATCCGGAACATTTGCTATAAACGAATGAATGAGATACCAGGAGTATCCTTCCCAAATCTTGAGGGAACCTATGTTCCATTCCCAAGGTTTGATTTTGGTTTAAAAAGTGAGGAGTTGCATCAATTCCTCCTTAAAGAAGCAAAGGTTGGACTTTACCCTGGAAATGTTTTTGGTCCACTAGGTGAGGGACACATGAGAGTGTGTATAGCCACCAGTGAAACCATCATCAATGAAGCCCTAAATAGGTTGGAGAAAGCACTACCAAAACTCAAGTCCTAAATTCCACAATTTTCCACGAAATAATTGTTACCTAAATGAAAAGTAATTACCAGCTAGATACAGAAACTATAGATACTGGCTACTCTTTTATGTCAAGCACTATTGAGCGATTCATATGGTAACCAGTGGTTCTAACAAAGAAAACAAACTCCATGCATACATCAGTAACATACGTGTTTTTGAGTGGAGAGCTTTCTTTGGGATGGCTGTATTCGGTTACCTGATTGGTACAAAACTCGCTTTGTTCTTCAATGAAATTCTCATTTTTACCCAATTTCTAATTACTATAACGTTTTATCTTGCCTTCAGCTTCTCCATAAACAATTGCTACGACGTTGAGGGCGATAAACTTGGAGAGATGATATCAAAAAACCCAATCGCTTCCGGTAAATTAAGTAGAGCTGAGGGACTAATTCAATCATATTCAATTGCTCTTTCAGGAGTCTTTCTATCCTTTTACTGGTTTGGAGGATTATCAGCACTAATCTATGTTTTTATGACTTTACTAAGCTGGGGTTACTCTGCACCTCCCCTAAGGATGAAATCTACACCATTTCTTGATGTGCTCTCTCATGGCCTATTTTTTGGCTCATTACTTGTGATGTATGGTTTGAGTATTTCTGGGATCGTTGAGGTTAGTGGGTGGGTTTTGATTGTTTCGGTTTATGTTTTCTCTCTTATACTTCAGTTGAGGAATCATATTGAGGATGCTAAGGAAGACTCTACTGCGGGTGTTCAAACGACTGTTACTAAGCTTGGAGTAGACAAGTCAAAGCAAGTTCTGATATTCATTTATTTGGTTCATGTTATTTTTATTGCTTCTTTTTTGAGTTTTGTGAATCTTTTACTAGTCTTCGTTTTCTTTACAGTTCTTCTTCTAAGTATTTTATTTTTTAGGATGAGAAAATCTGATTTTTTTATTTTTTTGAAGGTCGGAGATATGTTCACATCAGTAGCTTACATTATATTTGTGGTCAGCATTCTAGTAGGTTAGTCTAGGATGAAGATCGCCTTATGCAGTGACTGGGTGTATCCCACTGTGGGTGGAGTTCAATCCCACATCATAGGGCTAACTACTAATCTCATCAAGAATGGGCATGAAGTAATAATAATCTCTAAAGAACAGTCTGAAAAGGAACCAAAAAGCAGTCCTTATGATCGTTCAGTCAAAGAGATTAGGACAAAGACTGTTGCTCCTATAAAACATGTTATTATGCCTCCTCAAGCAGATGAACTTGAGAAAATTCTGCGAAATGAAAAAGTTGACATCGTTCACGGTCATCATGCGTTCACACCAACTGCTTTGATGTCAATTGATATAGCTAAAAAACAGGGTATTCCGACGGTTCTAACTAATCACTCCATAAGCGTAGCAAATTCTTATGATATGGTCTGGGATCTTATGAGCCAGGTTCTTTTCCCAGTTAAAGGATATGTTAAGCAAGCTGATCGAGTCATTGCTGTGAGCCATGCTGCTGCTGAATTCATTGAAAGGTTTATGGATGATAAGAAAGCTATTGTGATTCCCAACGGAGTTGATATTGAAAGATTCTCTAAGCCTTTATCACCAGATTCTCAGGTTCTTAAAAAGATTCCAACTGACTGCCCTAAAATACTTGCAGTGGGGAGATTATCCTTCAGAAAAGGGTTTCATTTACTAATTGAAGCGATGCCAAGAATTCTGAAAGATTCTCCAAAAACACAATTAATTGTAGCAGGTAAAGGCTACATGATGAGGTATCTCAAAACCTTCACCGAAGGTCTCGGCTTAAAAAATAACATCAAATTTTTAGGGTATGTTCCTGATGATTCTCTTCCTTGGCTTTATAATAATTGTGACATATTCACACTACCCTCGTTATCAGCTGAATCCTTTGGAATCACAGTCATTGAAGCTATGGCAGCAAGTAAACCTGTGGTTGCGTCAAGAATGGGTGGTGTACCTGAGATAATTGATGATAATATCAATGGTATGCTATTCCAACCTTGGGATAGTTACGAATTATCTGAAAAAATTGTCAAGCTTTTAGCTAACATGGATTATGCTAGGGCATTGGGTAAACAGGCATTCAATGATGCAGTCCAGAAGTATGATTGGAGAGTAGTGACGCATCAAATAGAAAAAGTCTATGAGGAGATTGCATAGGCTTGTTTACTCCTCAAATTAGAGGTTGGAGGAGTTGATATTTTAGATACTTTCCTAAATTCTTTAATGGCTTGGTTGCTGGGGCAAGGC
>VGJH01000122.1 GCA_016867505.1 Candidatus Bathyarchaeota archaeon | reverse complement strand
ACCTTTTTGTTCAACCAAATAAATTATTGAATCGAAATCACAGTCCGTTAAAATTTCAATAATTTTTTGAGTGTTACCACTAGTAACGCCTTTCATCATTACTTCGCGATGGCTTCTCCTATAATAATAAGCGAAGCCAGTTTCAATTGTTTTTTTAAGTGCTTCAGGGTTAACATATGCGAGAGTTAAAACTTCTTTAGAAGAATGTTCTTGTGCAATTACAGGAATTATTCCCTGCATCTTCACCCAATCTAACTCATTAATTTTCATTGTTCTCATATTCTCACATTCACTCCCTTTTCCTTCAAGTACTGCTTGATCTTTGGAATTGGATAATTTTGGTAGTGGAACACCGAAGCTGCTAGTGCAGCATCTGCTTTAGCATCAGTAAATACATGGAGGAAATGTTCAGATTCTCCTGCACCACCACTAGCAATTACGGGGATATTTATAGCACCAGTTATTGCCTTTGTTAATTCAATGTCGAAGCCTTTTTTTGTTCCATCTCGGTCAATGCTTGTTAAAAGTATTTCTCCTGCCCCTAAGTTCGCAGCCTTATTTGCCCAAGATAAAGCATCAATACCTGTAGGTTGCTGGCCACCCATAATATACACTTCAAACCAACATTTCCCCTCAAGAGTTTGAACAAATTTTTTATTTTTTGAAGAGGAATAATTTCGTTTAGCATCAATGGCAATCACGACACATTGGGAACCAAACCTAGCAGATATCTCTGTAATCAGTTCAGGATTTTTTATTGCAGCAGTATTTAAACTGGTTTTATCAGCACCATTTAACAAAATTTCCCTAACATCCTCAACATGATTGATTCCACCACCTACTGTAAAGGGAATATCGAGTTCAGTTGCTACATCTTTCACTAGTTTAACAATTGTTTTCCTTTTCTCATTTGAAGCAGTAATATCAAGAAAAACTAATTCATCAGCTCCTTCCTCACTATATTTTTTACCTAATTCAACGGGATTTCCAGCATCTCGTAGTTGTTGGAAATGTGTGCCTTTGACAACGCGTCCATTTTTAACATCTAAACAGGGGATTATTCTTTTAACCAGCATCATTGTGCCTCCACTTTGAGCGCTTGCTTGAGACTGAATTTGTTTTCATAGAGAGCCTTACCAATGACAGCGGCATATACACCAATCTTGCTGAGTTTTTCTAAATCAGTCAAGTCGCTTATTCCTCCAGCAGCCATGATCTTGCCAATCTTGAGGACTTTATTGATCTCATAATAATCTGGTTCAGAGAGTGTTCCATCTCTATCGATGTTAGTTAATAGAAATAAGTCAGTACCTAATTCCTTCATTTTACTCATAAAGGATAAAATATCTAATTGCGTTGTTTCAGTCCAGCCTTTTATTTTAATGTAGCCGTTAAAATGATCAACTGATACAGCTATTCTATCTGACCCATACTCGTTAAGAAGCTTTTTGAAAGTTGCATTATCGTTGACTGCTAATGACCCTAAAATAATCCGGTAAATTCCAGCATCCAAAAATTTTTTAGCCGATTCAAAACTTCTAATACCTCCACCTAACTGTATAGGAATATGAACCGAATTTAATATGTTATAAATTATAGATTCATTATTACCTCTCCCTAAAGCAGCATCCAGATCAATAACATGTATATATCTTGCACCAACTTTTTCCCATTCAACCGCAATTGACACCGGATCACCGTAATGTCTGTAAACACTTTTTTGATTCGGATCGCCTTTAACTAACCGAACAATATTTCCATCCATAATATCAATAGCTGGAATCACAATCATTTTCTCGTCATCCTAGCAAAATTTTCAAGCAACCTTAAACCAGTCTTCCCAGATTTTTCTGGGTGAAATTGGCAGCCATGAATATTGTTTTTAGAGACTATACTAGCAAATTTTTCACCATAAATTGTACTAGCTGCAACATCATCACCATTTTTTAATAAAGGATAGTAGCTATGAACAAAATAAAAATACGAGTTTTCGGATAGACCATCCAATAGCTCATTGTAATTCTCAATTTTAATATTATTCCATCCCATGTGAGGGGTTTTTACATTCGAGTTAAATTTCTTCACACAGCCTTCAATTAGATTTAGCCCCTCTCCTACCCCTTCCTCACTATTTTGGAATAACAGTTGCATGCCTAAACAGCTACCTAAGAGAAGCCTACCAGAGTGAACATAATCATTTAAAACTATTTTTAATGGAGCTAATTTCTGGGAAGCTACTCTAAAATTTCCAACTCCAGGAAGAACAACCGCATCTGATTGTAAGATCTTATCCGATTCCGAGTTAACTTCAACTCTAAACCCTACTTTTTTAAGAGCATTTTCCATGCTGAAAATATTACCAACTTTATAATCGATAATCGAGACAAGTGGCATTATATAACCCCTTTACTGCTAGGAATTCCTTTCCTCTTTGGGTCAAAAGTTAAAGCATGTCTTAATGCAAGAGCTAATGCTTTGAAAGCAGCCTCAATTTTATGATGGTCATTTAAACCATATTCTACATTGACATGAATAGATGCCTTCATTGAAATTGCCAAAGATTCGAAAAAGGGTGTTAAATCTTCTGTTACAGCATCTTCAATTTGATACCATTCAGTTTTTAGGTTAACTACACTGAAAGGTCTACCTGAAAAATCTAAAGTTACATTTGCTAAACTTTCATCCATTGGAACCTTCGCTGACCCAAACCTTAAGATATTCATTGAATCTGAGTTAGCATCTCTTATTGCCTGACCCAAGGTTAAGGCAATGTCTTCGATAATATGATGGTTCAAATCACCCTTTGCTTGAATAATAATATCGAACATGCTGTGTGTTGAGAAACAGTTCATCATATGATTAAGAAATTTGATGGGAGTCTCAATGTTGGAGTTGCCTTCACCATCAAGATTAATTTTTACATAAACTTCAGTCTCTTTTGTTACTCTAAGTATTTCTTTTAACCTCAAAATTTTCCACCCCTAACAAATTCTAAAATTTCTGGTAAATCATTTACATTGGATAAAACAATATCACTCCCATTTTGTAGGAAACTTTCTCTTATTGTTGAACCCTTCTCATAATCTCCATAAACTCCACAAAAAATAAAACGAGAATCAACTTGGTTTGCTTTTTGCACCATCAAGAGATCAGCTTTTGTATCTCCCACATAGAGAATTTGTTTAAAAGGCTCCATTGCCTCTGAAGCTGCTAAAAGTGAATATGGATTAGGTTTATGAAGATCTTTCTTTCCAGATTTTTCAATTTCTGCATCAACATCATCCATCCATACTTCAGCTTTATGATTAAACCATTCAGCTTGCTTTTTTAAAATGTGTTTAGCTGTTTTTTCAAAACTACCAGAAGCGATTCCAAATCGATCTCTCCCAAATAAAAGCAATAGTTTTTCAAAAGTAGTTGAGGCAGCAATTGTAGTCTCGTTATTAATGTAACCCTCATTTTCCGTTTCAAAACATGGTTTTTGCTTAAAATTAGCGTTAAATAGAAGTTTCCCTGAGAAAACTTGTTCAAAAAGTGTTGATAAAATATTTTTTCCGACAGGAGAAGGGAAATTTATTGTTTTCTTAAATGGTTCGAATTTATTAGTGTATAATTCTCTTTCTATTGAGAGAAATCCTGTTGAATCTAATTTTTGGGAAAAATCAATTAAATTAGTTTTTATATTATTAATTGAAATAATCGCTTTTCTATTCATTTTATTTTTAATGTAATAGTACCTGTCGCAAGGATTATCATATTTTAAAGACTCTAAAGATGCTTCACATAATTCATTAATTCTTACTTCAGGAGCCAAGCTAACTGAATACATTAAAAAAGCATATGCTAAAGTCCAATCATTATTGAATCCGCCAGTGTTTTTAAATGAAAAATTTACTTCATTTTCAAAATTGATGGGATTGATTTGTAGCCTTACAAGGTCATATAATATTTTGACTACTGTATTTGAAACAGCTTTCTCATAAGAATTATTTATATCAATTAGTACCCCATCACAATCAAAAATTATTGCAGAGATTTTTTTTATCGCTTGGATACTATCTTTCTTAATATAAGAAAGAGAAGTCTTCTCATAATTTTTTATAATGTTATAATTATTCATTTAAAATCGTCTCCATTTGACTAATGAAAGCCTCCATCACTGAATGGGGTGCGAGAGTAACTCTTAATCCACCATCACATCCGAATATTTGCCCAATTTTTCTAACGATTATACCATTTTTAAGTAGTTTTTCAAATAATTCATCACATTTTTCACCTGCATCGAAGAGAAGGAAATTAGCATTAGATTCGAATGGTTTTAAATTCATTTTTTTAAGCTGATAATATAACCAGTTTCTTTCATGTAAAGTCTCATTTATTGAGTCTTTAATTTTTTCAGTTTCTTGAAGAATTTTTATTCCTGCCATAAGAGAGATGGTGGAAAGGGGATAAGGCATTTGGTAAACCGTATTGAGAGCTTTCGCTAATTTTTTATTAGTTACTGCATACCCCATACGCATTCCTGCAAGACCAAAAGCCTTAGAGAAAGTTCTTAAAATTACTACATTATCTTGACTTGAAGCTTCATGAATTAAATTATTAGGAGCGTACTCCACATAAGCCTCATCAATTAAGACAATTCCTGGGAACTCGTCAATAACTTTG
>VGJH01000121.1 GCA_016867505.1 Candidatus Bathyarchaeota archaeon | reverse complement strand
TTCTTGAAATGCTTTACAAATTAAAACAATCATACCTCGAAATCACTGGAATGGATGATGCGACACTTCAACCAGCTGCAGGCGCCCATGGTGAATGGACAGGGATAATGCTGATTCGAGCATATCTCAGCGAGAGAGGAGAACTACAGCAGAGAAATGAGATAATTATTCCGGACTCAGCCCATGGAACCAATCCAGCGAGTGCAGCCATGGCAGGATTTAAAACAGTTGAAATTCCTTCAGGACCCGATGGCTGTGTAAATCTTGAAGCGTTAAAAGCAGTTGCTGGACCAAAAACTGCAGGATTAATGCTTACTAATCCCAACACGTTAGGAATATTTGAGAACCAAATCGCTGAAATCAGCAAAATTGTACACGAAGCAGGTGGCTTAATGTACTATGATGGAGCCAATTTAAATGCAATAATGGGAAAATGTAGGCCCGGTGATATGGGATTCGACGTCGTACATGTCAACCTTCACAAGACTTTTAGCACGCCACATGGAGGTGGTGGACCAGGAAGTGGCCCGGTTGGCTGTAAAGCATTTCTATCTAAATACCTGCCTATACCAGTAATAGAGAAAAAAGAGGGAGTATATTCATTGAATTATGATAAGCCAATGTCAATTGGTAAAATTCATGGTTACCATGGAAATGTTAACGTGATCTTGAAGGCTTGGAGCTATATTCTTAGTATGGGTGGTTCTGGGTTAAGAGAATCCTCTGAGATTGCTGTATTGAATGCAAATTATATCGCTCATAAACTGAAAAATGTTAAAGGGCTTAGCTTACCTTACTCACCTGAAAAACCCAGAAAACATGAATCAGTTTTAAGCGCTGATATCATGTCAAAGGATACGGGTATAAGAGCTCTCAATATTGCTAAGAATCTCCTCGATGAGGGTATCCATGCACCAACAATATACTTCCCATTGATTGTACCGGAAGCATTGATGGTTGAACCAACAGAATCTGAATCAGTTGAAGCTTTGGATAAATTCATTGACGCAGTTAAACGAGTTTCTGACCTTGCTTACTCTAATCCTCAAAATGCTTTGAAAGCACCAGTTAACACTGTTGTTGGGAAACTGGATGAAGCTAAAGCAGCACACCCGAAGACTATCTGCTTAAGCTGGAGAAAATTATGCTCCTTAATCGAATAATTTGGTTTTAAAGAGAACACCCTTTTATTTATGTGAAGTAATAGGCGAATAGGATACAGTATGCCCCTTAGCTTGTTAGCGAATATTATGCAGAGTGGATGGGATGCATTAAAGATAATGCCAACATCCACAGTATTCATTTTAGGCTTAACAACCGTCCTCGGATTAGCTACCAGCTTAATTAATATGAAAATGACGGATATGAAAGAGTATAAACGCCTGCAAATTGAGCAAGCTAAGGTCAATAAAGAAATTATGGACGCAGCAAAAAGCGGAAACCAAAGGAAAATGGATCGAGTTGAAAAGAAACGTAACGAGCTGATGAGTGCACAGAATAAAATGTCAATGAACACGATGAAGGTTAGCCTGGTCGTGAGTATACCAATTCTTTTTGGATGGAAGCCAATCCTCGACTTTTTTGGTGAAGCAGTTGTTGCATATTTCCCGTTTTCTTTTCCTTTCATCCCAATGGAGATGTCAATATTAAGTTGGTATTTCCTATGCAGTTTTGGTACAAATGTGATTATACGTAGGCTGTTAGGCCTCTCCTTTGAGATTGATCCTGAAGAGATCGCTGTGAAAGAAGATGAGTGATAAAAACGAGAAAACACGAGGAATAGTAATCACTATTGCTGGTCTTCATGGATCAGGGAGATCAACCCAAGCGAAAAGATTAGCCAAAGAATTAGACCTACGTTATTTCAGCACAGGAAAAGCTTTTAGAGAAAGAGCCAAAGAACTGGGAATCAGTTTAGAAGAGATGAATCGTCAAGCATCAATGAACTCAGACTTCGACAAGTATCTCGACATGAAAACTAAAGAGGAGTCTCGCCAGGGAAACGTCGTCATTGATGCTAACTTATCTGCATGGATGGCTGAAAACCCAGATTTGAAAATATATTTATCAGCTTCCTTTAGTGAACGTGTTCGAAGAATAGCTCATCGGGAAAAAATCAGCATTGAAGAAGCTGAAAAGGAGACTAAAGTCAGAGAAGAGTTAGAGCGTAAACGTTACATCGAATACTATGGAGTCGATATAGCTGATCTCACGAAATATGATATAATAATTAATACTTCTTCATTTAATATTGATACTGCTGCGAATATCCTTAAAAACGTAGTATTAACATACATGAGCAGCAGGTGAATATCAGATGTCTATATTCGAAATTGGTAGAATTTGTATAAAAACCTCAGGCAGAGACTCAGGGAAAAAATGTGTTATAATAGATCTATTAGACAAAAACTTTGTTCTAGTGACCGGCCCAAAAGAGAAAACAGGAGTCCGCCGAAGAAGAGTCAACGTTAATCATCTGGTTCCTTTAGACGAAAAAATAAACATAAACAAAAATGCATCAGATGAACAAATTATCCCCTTAATAAAATAATTTAAAAAACTATTTGTTTTTAAAATTTTTTTATAATTTTTAATTTTCAACCATCTTTTGCTTATCACTGGTAGGTGGTGATAAGAGATAAAAATAAGAATTTTAAAAAAGGTTCAGTTTTTAAGTGAGTACAGTTTCTTGTTAAAGGCGAGTTGTTTTATTGGGAAAAAAGAAAGTACTAAGCGAGAAAGATCTCCATACTCTAGTGATGCCTTCAAAGAATGATATTTTCGGAATTGCACAGAAAATGCTTGGTTACGACAGAGTTATGGTTAAATGTCAAGATGGTTTTGTTCGCGTCTGTAGAATAAGAGGTAAAATGAAAAGGCGTACATGGATCCGTGAAGGAGATATAGTTTTAGTTAGTCCTTGGGATTTTCAGAGTGAAGAAAGGGGAGAAATCTTCTGGAGATACACTCAAAATCAAGTTGAAGATCTCAGGAGAAAAGGCGTCTTAAACATTGAATAATTTTTAAGGAAAAAGTTGTTTTTTTAACTCATTTTTTTCTTGGTATAGGCCTTCTAATTTTATCACGTATTTGTTCAAATTTTCGCGGTATTTTTCTATAGTTATCTGCATGTCATTGCTATTGCTTCGTAATTCAAGTGTTTCATTTAGGTTATCAGGTGAGTCTATTCGGATCTTTCGGCTTCCACCCGAATAGGTTTCTAAATTTTTAAGATTTCTTTTTAATTTTCTGAAGTGGGTATTTAACTCAATATCGTTTATTGCTTTCTCAATATCTAGTAATTGTAGTAGAAGTATTCGACGTTTAGAAATCATCTAATAATACTTTGTATGCGATACATATATACTAGACTAAAATTTAGGGTAAAAAATGAGGAAAAAATGCATTTTTTCATTAATGTGATAATGTTTTTGATACGCCTTTTGCAGCTATAAGGCCTGTAGCTGCTGCTCCGACTATGCCACGGGATACACCTGCCCCATCACCTGCAACGAATAGGTTTGGGATTGAGGTTCTTAACTCCTTATCGGTTTGGATACGCATTGCATAAAATTTGACTTCTGGTGCGTAGAGTAGTGTGGAGTCAGAGTTAATACCCGGCATGACACGATCAAGGGCTTCTAAACCTTCAAGCAAGTCAGTGACAATTCTATGTGGGAAAGCCATGGAGATATCTCCCGGGGTAACTTCAGTGTATGTCGGTTTAACATAACTTCTGTTTATTCTATCCCAGGTGCTTCTCCTGCATGCTTTCAGGTCACCAAGGCGCTGAATTAAAGGCCTTCTACCTCCAAGCGTGTTTGCGAGTTGAACAATACGGCGACCATATTCGGTTGTATTTTCCAAAGGCTCAGTCAAATTCATGTTAACGAGAAGAGCAAAGTTTGTGTTACTGCTCCCAGTCTCTCTATTTGAATATCCGTTTACACCAAACTGATTATCTTCGTATGCTTCTTTAACAACAAATCCTCTCGGGCAAACACAAAAGGTGCGTACAAAATCATCATAACTTGGAGTATCGATGTGGAATTTTGGGTCCCAACAACCGTAACTGTTGACAACTTCATCCATGACTTCGTTTGGGATCTCTACTCGAACTCCAATGTCAATTGGATTATATTGCATTTCAATATCATGTTTATGCATTGTTGAAATTAGCCAGTTTGAACCACTTCTACCAGGAGCAAGGAGTAACGCATCAAGTGGATAAGTTTTGTTCTTGACTTTCACCGAAATAACAATTCTTCCTTTTAAGACTATATCGTTAATATCTGAGTTTAAGACAATTTCAACACCAGCAGACTGAATTTGATTTCTCAGTTTATCAATGACTTCACCCAGATGGTCAGAACCAATGTGATTTTGTTTTATCTTAATGAACCTGATGCCAGCTTTAGCAGCTTGAGTTTCAAGTTGTCTAAGACCCGAATCATCAACTTTTTCATCGGGAACACCAAGGCTTTCAAACTTGTTTCTAATATCCTCAATTAGCTCCCATGACTCTGATTCTGTCAGAAAATTTGTTAAATCCCCACCAATCTTAGGATGATAATTTAGTTTCCCATCCGATACTAAACCAGAGCCACCAACGTGATCTGTACGTTCAAATAAAGTAACCTTGAATTTTTTTGCTAGTTCCTCAGCAGCAAAGAGTCCAGCG
>VGJH01000120.1 GCA_016867505.1 Candidatus Bathyarchaeota archaeon | reverse complement strand
TGGAATAAATTCATGTGAAGGAACTGTAGGATTAGTTGGAATATTACCCACACCAGTAATAGCGTGGTTAACAAGAGAGTTAGAAGCAAATCATGGTATAGCAATAACAGCTAGCCATAATCCACCAGAGTTTAATGGATTAAAAATATTCAACACTCATGGGATGAGCATAACACAAAAAGAGCAGGCATTTTTTGAAAAAGTATTAAAGAATAATAAGTTTCATTACTCTAGCTGGGATTCAATAGGATATTCAGAGATATTAAATGATTCAAAATTATATATTGAAGCGTTGAAAGATTCAATAGCTCTTGAAAAAAACTGGAAAGTTGCATGCGATTTATTTTGTGGAGCTACCACCAGTATTGCTAAAAATCTTTTCAACACCTTTAGAACGGAGTCGCTTTTTATTAATGGCCACCCAGATGGGCATTTCCCTTCAGGTAATCCTGAACCTACAACAGAAAACTTACACCCTTTAGGCCAAATCATCAAAACCACCAAATCTAATATAGGTTTTGGATTTGATGGAGATGGTGACCGGATGATGGCAATTGATGAGAAAGGAATCCCTGTTAACGGTGACAAATTATTAGCAACATATGCAAAACATGTGGTTGAAAAAAATGGTGGAGGAATAGTAGTCACCCATGTCGGAGCCTCATTGATTGTGGAAGATATGGTCACACCTGTTAATGGCAAAGTGGTTAGGGTTAAAGTAGGAGATTCATTTATTTCTGAAGAAATGTTGAAACAGAATGCGGTTTTTGGTGGAGAGCCTATTGGTGCTTGGATAATACCTGAAATTCACATGTGCCCAGATGGTTTATTAAGTGCATTAAAATTAATGGAAGCTCTTGAAGATAAAGAATTAAAATTATCAGAGTTTATTTCAGAAACCCCAGAATACCCTAATGAAAGTTTTAAAATAGTAACAAAAAATAAGACTAAATTAATGAAAGCTGTGTCACTCACATATGATAAAATTTTTTCGAATATTAAAAATATTAATAATCTCGATGGGTTAAGAATTGAATTTGAAGATGGGTGGGTATTAATTAGAGCATCAGGCACTGAACCATTAATTAGAGTTACAGCAGAGTCTAGGAAAAGAGAAAAATTGAAAAATATTATTGAAAAAGCAAGGAAATTAATCAAAAATGCTGAGGCGATGAATTGAAAGCAGTAATATTATCAGCTGGAAAAGGCGAGCGTTTAGAACCATTAACAAAAAATCGTCCAAAACCACTCTTTCCAATTGCAGGACGCCCATTATTAGAGTGGTTAATTAAAGAAATTGGTGATTCAGGAATAAAAGAGGTATTACTTATTACAAACTATATGGAAAATGAAATTAAAAATTATTTTGGGGATGGCTCTGAATTTAAACTAAAACTAACTTATTTAACTCAGAAGGAAATGAAAGGAACAGCTGATGCTTTTAGATATGCTGAAAACTTTGTAGGCGAAGAAGATTTTTTGGGAATTTATGGCGACCTTTATCTATCTCAAAAAATTTTAACGGAAATTGTGAAAATTCATCATAAAGGTGAATTTATCATCACTGGCTTACAAAGAGATCCATATATGTATGGAGCATTAAAGCTTGAAGGCGATAATGTTAAAAAAATAATCGAAAAACCACCCCAAGGAACTGCTCCAAGCAACATCACAAATGCTGGAATTTACATTTTTCCCAATAATATTTTTAAATATATCAAAAAAACTGAATTAAGCTCACGTGAAGAATATGAAATTACGGATTCAATTAATTTAATGATTGATTCAGGTGTGAATGCAAGACTCCACATGTTAAATCAAGATGAATGGTTGGATATTGGGTATCCATGGGTTTTATTAGAAGCGAATAATCATGCCCTAGCGAAAATTGATACCAAAATTGAAGGTCAAATTGAAGAAAACGTTCACATACAAGGTAAAGTCCAAATCTCAAAAACTGCGCGTATAAGAAGTGGAGTATACATTGAAGGCCCAGCCTATATTGGGCCTGAATCAGATGTTGGCCCAAATTCATATCTTCGACCTGGAACAGTGCTTACAAAAAATGTTAGAGTTGGCGCAGGTTGTGAAATAAAAAATAGTATTATTTTAGCTGGTTCACACATTCCTCATTTAAGTTATGTTGGCGATTCAATAATTGGTGAACGATGTAATCTTGGCGCTGGCACGATTGTTGCTAATCTGAGATTTGATAAAAAAAATATTAAAATGTCTATCAAAGGAAAAAGAACTGATACGGGATTACGGAAATTTGGGGCGATTCTTGGTGATGATGTAGAGACTGGAGTAAATGTGAGCATTTATCCTGGGGTTAAGATAGGGAACGGTGCTTGGATCGCCCCAGGGATGACAGTCTCAAAGGACGTCCCAGATGAAATTTTTTTAAATTTTGATGGAAAATTTATGGAAAAACCAAAAAATAAATAAAAGAGTGTGTGGTGAACGAAATACCTATAATGAACAAGAAGGACTTCAAGAAACTCTTTCCCAATCTTGCTGATGAGATGGAGACTGGTAAGTCCCTCGCAGATATCGAGATCGAACCTGAGTCTCCTAGATCTGAGAGAAAATTTCAAAGCTATAATCCCGAAGCCATTGATTTTCTCAGACGATGCAAGACTAATGAGCAAGCGGAAGAGATTATTTCATATCTCGAAAAAAGAAAAGAGATATCAAGGCAAGAAGCAAACGCCCTTAGAAAACAGCTTAAAGAAAAAGGCTTAAAAAGCTTTGGAACACCCAAAAAGCCCGGCTTCTATGAAAAAATTGATGATGAAGAAGAGGAAGAAGACGACTTAGATTTTGAAGAAGAGATCGAAGATGAGGAGTAGATCTCCACTTTTTTAAACGAAAAAGGTTTACATTAGTCAAACAACGATTATTTGGTTGATTTGGCTCCAATTGTTGGTCTGGTGGGTAAAGCAAACGTCGGTAAAAGTACCTTTTTCGCAGCTGCAACGCTGAAACCTGTTGAGATAGCTAATTTTCCTTTCACAACCATAAAAGCAAATAGAGGTGTAGCATATTTTCGAAGTAATTGCGTCTGTAAAGAATTTAATGTAAAAGATAATCCGAATAATAGCGCCTGTATTGATGGAATTAGATTAGTTCCTGTTGATTTAATTGATACTCCTGGTCTTATTCGAGGTGCTCATGAAGGAAAAGGTTTAGGTAATCAATTTCTTGATGAGGTACGTCGTGCTGATGCTCTAATTGTTGTCTGTGACGCTGCGGGGGCTACAGATGCTGGAGGTCAACCGGTTCCACCTGGAACTAATGATCCACTTGACGATATTCACTTATTTGAGGAAGAATTTGATCTATGGCTTTTAGGTATAATATCTAAAGACTTTGATAAATTTGCACGTACTGCAGAGATGAAAAGAGAAGAAATATGGAAATATATTGATGAAAAGTTGAGTGGTTTAGGAATTACACGTAACCATATTATTAGCGCTTGTGAAAAATGTAGGTTAAATCCTTTTAAAGCGACTAATTGGACGCGTGATGATCTCTTAAAATTTGCTGTTGAGTTAAGAAGAAGCTCAAAACCATTAATCGTTGCAGCAAATAAAGCCGATAAAGAATATGCCCTGGAAAATATTGAAAGACTAAAAGCTGCGGGTTATATAGTAATTCCCACTTGTGCAGAAGCTGAACTAGCATTAAGAAGAGCTACTGAAGCGGGGTTAATCAGATATACTCCCGGAGACAAAGATTTTCAAATTCTTCAACCAGAAAAATTAAATCAGAACCAACTTAGAGCTTTAGAGAGTATAAGAGAAAAAGTGCTAAAGAAATGGGGTGGTACAGGGTTACAAACAGCAATAAATGAAGCTTTTAGTAATTTGTTAGACATGATTGTTGTCTATCCTGTTGAAGATGCGGATAAATTAACTGATGGTAAAGGACGAACTCTTCCAGATTGTTATCTTGTACCCAATGGGATTACTGCACGTGCATTTGCAGGCGTAGTACATACTGAACTTGCTGAGAGTTTTATTTATGCAATTGATGCTCGATCAAAAAAACGCTTAGGTGAAGGGCAAACCCTAAAAAACAGAGATGTTATCCAGATAGTTGCTGCAAAAGCAAGGAAATAGTAGATAAATGATGAGTCCAATTAGAGTAATGATCTGTGACCCCATTGATGATATTGGAGTTAAAATGCTTCTTAATGCTGGTTATATTGTTGATATTGAACCAACTATTTCATCATCGGATTTGGTTAGGAAAGTTAAGGAATATGACGCACTTGTAGTGCGAAGTCGTACAAAGGTTACTAAAGAAATTTTAGAAGCAGGTAAAAAATTGAAGGTTGTCGCTAGGAGCGGTGTAGGGCTTGATAACGTTGATACTGATGAAGCAAAGAAGCTCAACATTCAAGTTGTTAACTCTGCAGAAGCTCCCAGTAATGCAGTTGCTGAATTGATTATTGGATATATTATTTCTTTAGCTAGAATGATACCTAAAGCTGATTCATCAATGAAGAATGGTGAATGGATAAAGAATAAACTAACTGGATTCGAGATTCAGGGAAAAACTATTGGGATTGTAGGCTTTGGTAGAATCGGGTTCCTTGTTGGTAAGAAAGCCAAAGCACTAGGAATGAAGGTTCTTGCTTATGATATTTCACTTGAAAAATTGACAAACTTCTTAAAAGAAGCAGAAGC
>VGJH01000119.1 GCA_016867505.1 Candidatus Bathyarchaeota archaeon | reverse complement strand
GCAATTGATGCCTGAAAGCAAGACTATACTATCAGTGGGGCTGGATATTGGTACAACTACCAGCCACCTAGTATTCTCAGAGTTGACTCTGAGAAGCAACCCATTCTCAAAGAGCAGGAAACTTCAAGTGGCTGAGAGAAAAATCGTATTTAAAGGAGAAATCCACATGACTCCCCTCAAAGCGGGAAATCATGAGATCGATTACGAAGCGCTTCTGCCACTTATTGAGAATGATTACAGGAAGGCTGGGTTCAACTATTCAGACATAGAGTCAGGTGCAGTCATCATAACAGGTGAATCCAGCCGAAAAGAAAACGCACAATATGTTATCCAACACATTGCTGAAGAGTCAGGCAAGTTTGTGTCAGCATCAGCGGGACCACACTTCGAATCAATAATCTCAGCACATGGCTCAGGAGCCACACAGGCCTCAAAAAACCAGCAAATCAGACTAACACATACAGACATTGGAGGCGGAACATCAAACATCGCCTTCATTGATAAAGGAAACATAGCTTCAACATCATGCCTCAACATTGGTGGTCGACTCATCGCGTATGACCAGTCAAGGAAAATAATTCGACTTGAACATGCCGGAAAAAATATTCTTGAACTAGCAAATTTAAGGCATAAAATAGGTGATGTTTTCAGCGAAGAAGATGAGCAAAAGGTATGCAACCTAATGGCTTCAATCCTAATATCTGAACTACTGAGAAAAAACGGGAAAGACTGTAAACAATTCAGAATCACAGAGCCACTTGATTTACCCAAGCAAAATAAAGGCATGAACTATAGCTTCTCAGGAGGGGTTGCTGAGTTCATTTATGGAGAAGAGAACCGGGGATTCAACGACTTGGGCAGATCCCTTGGCATAGCCATCAGAAAACAGCTTCTTGAGAATTATATGAAGCTGATTGAGGTTCCAGAAAGAATCAGAGCAACAGTTATTGGCGCCTGCGAATTCACGCTGCAGGTTAGTGGGCCAACCACTTTCAGCTCACCATCATTTAAGCTGCCATTAAAAGATGTTCCAGTGGCTGTGGTTAATATAAAGAATAGGAGACTAATAGCTAAAAATGTCAGTGATTCAGTTAAACAGGTTCTACAACGATTCGATTTGATTGAGACTCCTGAACCTATTGCACTCGCTTTTAAGGGAGCTATCCCAGTACAATATGATGCATTACAAGCATTAAGCAAAGGCATCTCTACTGCACTAAATCAGTGGATTAAACAAAAAATACCAATAATCCTAGTATACGAGGACGATATTGGGAACACAGTAGGAAACATTATGCAGAGAGAGAAGATTGATGGAAACATCCTCTCCCTAGACGAGATTGAATTATGGGAAGGCGACTACCTTGACGTCGGTGAACCCTTAAAGGATTCACCAACCATTTATCCAGTTGTTGTTAAAACAATAATTCTAGGCAGCTAAGCAACATGGTTAAATCAATAGCTTCCTAGCAACTGCAAGAAAGTGTTCACCCACATTAACTAAACCAGATTAAGTGCAGAATTCAAACTCAAGCCTGAGAAGCATCTTAACTGCATCAGGCTTATCAGAAATTTTGTTTAAACATCGTTGGTAACTGCTTGTGATCGTATAATTTATTATAATAATTTCATATATCTCCTGAATTTTATGATATGGCCTAACTTATAGTCAGTGATTATTAATAAAAAAATTAATTAGTGAAAAAAGTGGGTTTACGTGTAACATAAATTTTTTTAACCAGTTTTATCGATTACTGTCCTAGTAACTATTTGGATTTTAATTACTTTCCCTAACTCAACATCGACGTTGACTGTTGCGAAGCCTGACGCTACTTTCGTTAATTTCACGATTGCGGTTGTTGCTTTGGATGTTACTGTTCCATCTGCACCCACTATTCTTTTTATTACTGGTTGAATTGAAGTTATATTATAGCCTTGGTTTAGGAGGTTTTTTACATCCGAGTCTTTATTGAGTATGTCTTTCACTTTCTGGATATATTCTTCGCTTACTTCGAGGTTTCCCTGAATTTTACATGGACAGTTAGCTGTGCCAGGATCTCTACCCATCATGTTGCCAGGTACTTTTGGACCTAAATCACCATTGATTGGCCCCATCATTCGACCCTTATAAAACGGATTAGTGTTGAGTGCATTCCCGATTAACATGTAACCGCTAATTATTACAACGAAGGCTATACCAAGCAGTAATGCCAATCTCTTTGTTTTATCCATTGTATACTACCCTACCAAAAAACCTTGTTGGTGGGAGTTAATAAATGTAGTTTAATAAAAAAAGTGTTAGATGCGTTCAATTTTGAATATAACTGGTCTCATACCATCTGAGCAGCAGCTTATGGAGACTCCCTTCTCCTTGAAGTAAGGGAGGTTGCCACCATAGGCAAGTGTCTTGACATTATGATAGATTGTCTGCCATGCAGAAGCGCAGAAGCCTTCTGGCATGCTTGGACTCTCTAAAATGAACTCCTGACCATCCTTATACATAGCGCAGGGAACAAACCAGTCCTGTTCAGCGACAGGGTACTTATCGAAGATGTCTTTAGGATCCTGACGCTTCAAAACAGTAATCTTCAGCTTATCAGCCATAATAACCAGATAAATAAAGGGTTTAAGGATTTATGAGTGTTCTTATCTAAAATAGTGAAAATATAAAAAATTCAATATTCGGGCCTATCTAACCAAGCTTGCGTCTCTGGATGGATTACTTGCCATTTTCGGACATAGGCTTTAGTTCGATCAATTAATGCTACGGTGTCATCGAATCCTTGTGCTTTAACGAAGGTGTTGACTTGTTCCTTTGTCTTATGTTTACCCGGCCATTCATCGAGGTTTGTCACCCTGAGAATCAGTCGTGAATATTGTGCAGCCGAATCACGTAGACTGCGTAAATCAACTTTATCCAATGTATCATATTTTGAATGCTGGAACTCAATCGCAAGTGGACCTGCTCCGCCTGGATCGCCTCCACCTCCAGTTGGTACTCCTTTAAGGAAGAAAGGCCAGTGGTCGCTGTAAGGCGACACTCTCTGGGCCTGGGGGAGTTCTGTCTTCATCTCTTCACCAAACTCCCGGAAGACAGCATCAAGTTCTGGGTGACCATGCAGGCTAATTCCCTTCCTGCGATGCTCAGCAGCTGAGTCGAGGTTAATCATAAATCGTAAATCAGCCATCTCATCGATATGCTGCTCAACATACGCTTTTGAGCCATAAAGCCCAATCTCCTCGACGCCAAAGCAAACGAAACGGATTCTTCTCTTAATCTTGTCTCTGAACATGTTGAGGACACGGGCAATCTCGATGACAGTTGCTGCTCCTGAACCTGAATCAACTGCGCCTTGAGCTATGTCATGTCCTTCATAGTGTGCACCCACCAGAGTGTACTCTTTGCCACCGCTTGTACCAGGTATGTCAGCTACAACATTATAGCTTGTCATCTCCATGTTCTTATCAGTGGTTTCAATTCTGACCTTAACCCTTCCCTTTCTTTTTAGAAGACGGATGAGGAACATACCTTCCTCGTAGCCTAATCCAAGAGATGGTATAATAGGTGAGACCCCTCCAGTTACTGGACCCACTCCAGGATTCTGATTCATGTATATCCATCCCTTTGCTCCAGCGAGTACACTTCTGTAGAACTTTTCCGTTCTATGGAGAGACCTTGTGCCCGGCAGGTTACGATTAGAGATCAGCACAATCTTTCCCTCAATCTCTGCCTTCATCCTCTCATAAACCTCGACAGGACCTTCTGCGAGGTAAATTAACTCAGCCTCAACGGTTCCAGCGAGGCAAAGAGGGAGCGAGATGCATTCAAGCTCCTTCTCAATAGGCTCAATAACGCTTAACTTCGCTTTCCCCCTGACCCAGCCAGGAAGCTTAAAGGTTTCGTAATGAGCGTTCTCTAAACCATAGCTCTTTAGTTTCTGAACCATAAAATCAACTGAACCCTTGTCCCCGGGAGTCCCAGGGAACCTGCTACCATACTCGTCACAGAGCTCAGTCAAGTTATCCATGGATTCAGTGCTGGTATAGACTTCACCAAGAATCGCTTTATCAATCTCAAGATGGGTATTAGTTTTCATCAGAATCCTCTCCCCCTAAGATTCAGCTAAAAAGTATTTAACACCATTTTTACAATCTTTAATTAATTGTACTGAAAATTAATTCACTTGTTTTATTGATAATAATCATATCAAAGAATATTAAATGCGAAGTATTTCATTGCATGAACCAGTTTGCCTAAGGTAGCTGTTGTTAAGGGAGAACGGGGATTAGAGCCAGTTTACAGGGCTTTGGATCTTATAGGTTATGCTGAAAAATTTAGGGGAATAAAATCAGTTTTAATTAAGGTTAATTTTATCACTACAAAAAACTGGGAGACTGGAGCTACAACAGATCCTATGGTTGTTGAAGGAATAGTTGACAAGTTTAGGGCAGTTAACATTGAACCGATTGTTGTTGAGTCAGATGCCACTACAACAAACGCAGATAAAGCATACGAAGCAAGCGGCATGAAAGAGCTCTGCGAGAGACGGGGTGTGGAGTGGATTAACCTACGTAATGCTCCAGATAAGATGGAGATTCCCATACCGGGTGGCGAAGCTATTAAAAATGTAAAGGTTCCCAGAATTGTTATCGATACTCCGATTATCAGTGCTGCAAAGCTTAAGACACATGCTCAGACTGAAGTTACCCTTGGCATGA
>VGJH01000118.1 GCA_016867505.1 Candidatus Bathyarchaeota archaeon | reverse complement strand
GAGGACTTTATCTCAGGAAAGAAAGAGCGCTAGTCACGTGGGAACCAGAGATCTAACTCATTTTTTGCTTCTTCTGGATTACCTGAAGCATGGATAAGGTTTTCACAGGCACGTTCCTCATTTGTACTCTTGAGAATGCTGTCAACACCGAAATCTCCCCTGATGGTGCCCTTATCAGCTGCTGATGGATCAGTGTAACCTGTGACTTTTCTAGCTAAAGTAATGGCTTCTTCTCCACCAAATCTTATTGCTAGTACAGGTCCTCTTGTAAAATAACTTCTCAGTCTATCCAATACCTTTAATCCATGGGAGTAAGGGTCAGTGATTGTTGGAGTAGCCAACTGTGCTTTCTTACCAACAGCTAAAGCCATAGTATCTGGATAATGTCTCTTAAGAAGTTCAGCATCAATTTTTTTGTGGTATTTCATGTCACGAATTTTGAGACCAGCGTCTTCGAATCTTTTAATAATTGCACCTGTTAGATTCCGTTCCAATGCATCTGGTTTAAGGATCACAAGGGTTTCCTGATACATATAACCTGAAACATTTATGACTGAAATTAAACATTATTCCTTTTACTGCTGCTTATTGTGTAAAACTATAAAAAAAGTGGTTGTTGCTGAAATTTTACCTTTGTAAGCCCCAACTCTTGGTCCACTTGAATTTTCTGGGGTCTCGGCTAAATTTCAGTGTACTCTTTCTGCATTTAGATGAGCAGAACCTGAGTACCCTACCATCTCTACGTACAAAGTTTATGCCGGTCCCCGGGATGATCTCTTCCCCACAGAAGGAACACTTGTAAATGGTTGGCATATCCTGGACACCTACCGGATCTTCCTTGCTTCACGCTCAGTTTCTCTGAGTAGTAGCAGGTCATCTATCCTAACGGGGCCTTTAACGTTTCTTGTGATTATTCGGCCTTTATCTCTTCCATCTTCAATCCTGACTCGAACCTGCATTACCTCTCCAGTTAATCCTGTTCTACCAAGAATCTGGATGACGGTCGCAGGCGTCAGAATTTCCTCTTCCTCAGACACAGGAAGTCACCTATTTGACTATGCCTTTAACCTTTGCAACAATCTCAGCGATCAGTTTCTCTGCATCGCCTGCTTCTTCAATTGCTGCAGCAGCTGAACCAACACCTAGACCAAGGGCTTCCCCAATCTTCTGCTTATCAGGAACATAGACATAGGGTGCTTTCCTCTCCTCACATAATAAGGGCAAGTGAGCAACCACTTCTGGTGGTGCAACATTCTCAGCTATGAGAACTAATTTAGCTTTACCACGCTCAACTGTTTTAGTTGTTTCATTTGTGCCTTTCCTAATTTTTCCTGATTCAGAGGCAATCTTAAGTGCCTCGTATGCTGCTTGAGCTACCTCTTTGGGTACTGTGAACTTAACATAGAACGGTTTCGAAGGATCCGCTGACATGTGGTCATTTCCTCCATTTGTGCACACAATACCCTGAACCTTCGTTTTTAAACGTTATGCCAATATGAATAAAATATTCATTAATTGTGGGCATAAAAGAAAACTAGTGGATTAATTGAATCGACCCTGACGAATCCGAATCGCTCAAACTGTATCATTTCATCTACTTTTAATCCTGAGCATAGCTTCTCTGCTTTTCCAACAGCCTTCGTTGCATCAGGCATAACGACTTCAGCTTCAACACTATTATCTGCAGTAACCCAGTGAATGAATGGTGCACCCTTTTCACGTGCTATTTGATGGTCCCTTGAATGGTATTTTGCACTTGATTCATTTCCTACTGATTCAACCATGACATTCATTAAACCCATAATTCGTACCAACTTTCCTTCAGCTTGCTCCACATCTTTTTTGGGTACTAACAATTTTACAACCCCATTTTCTGGCTTGATGAAATATTCACGGTTTCCTCTCTCTAGATGATCAGGGTGTAAAGCAAGTTTAGCATTCAGATCCTCCTCCACATTCGAAATCGTCAATGTAACGGGGTCATTTACGAAAAAGTATCTGTTTGCTCTTGTCTCAAGCAGTTTCTTGTTAGCTGCTGCTATGTTTCCCCAGCTTAGTGTTGCATTAATTGGTTTAGGCCCTACCTGAATCATGATATCGCGTATTGCTTCAGGCTGTAGACCACGTCTTCTTAGAGCGCATAGGGTTCCTAGTCTTGGATCGTCCCAGCCTTGGAAGGTACCATTCTCGACCCCTACCCTAATTTTCGACTTACTTAGGATACCTGCTTCAATGCCTAAACGTCCAATGTTAATGACTTCAGGATTTTGCCAGCCCATATGATCGAAGAGCCACTTCTGCCTTAACCCATTTACTTCGTGTTCTTTACCTCTGATGACGTGTGTTACTTCCATCAAATGGTCATCTATTGCACAACTGAAATTGTATAATGGCCACACCCTATATTTTCTCTTCACTCTTGGGTGTGAACGGGTTGATATCCTTAGAGCAGGCCAGTCCCTTATTGCTGGATTCGGGTGTTCGATATCGGTTTTTATTCTGACTACTGCATCGCCTTTCTTAAAAGTTCCATTAAGCATCATCTCCCAGCGCTTTAGGTGTTCGTTAGGAGATTGATCTCTGCATGGGCAGGGTTTTTTAGCCATGTATAATGATTTGTAAATATCGCTTGGGCATGTGCAGATGTATGCTGTGCCTTTCTCAAACATCTCTACAGCATACTTGTAATAAATTTCAATTCTGTCTGACTGAATATATTTTTCATCAATTTTACAGCCAAGCCACTCCAGATCCTTAACGATCTTATCATACATCTCCAAGATGGGTGGCTTAATGTCAGCTGAAGTGTCCTCAAACCTAAGAATGAAATGCCCATTATACATCTTCGCATATTCATCGCAGAATATTATGGGTTCAGCGCTACCCATATGAAGAGGACCATCTGGGTTAGGAGCAAATCTTGTTTTAACCATGACATCCTTCTTCACATTCTTTAACGCAGGTAGTGTCTTTTTTTCCTCGATTTTTTTAACCTCAAATAACTCTGGCCACTGCTTGACTGTTTCTTTCTGCTTCTCAAGTGTCCAGGAGTTTACCTCGGTGACCACTTCAGAGATCATTCTCTGGATCTCTTTCGCATTGGCTTTTGCCTTAGGGTATTCAGCGAAAATTCGTCCCATAACGGAACCAGTGTTTGCTTTCCCATTGTACTGGGTTGCATTATAGACCGCATATTTTAACGCTGACTCTCTAATTTTATCCATATTTGGTCACCACTAGACCCACATATGCCTGAATAGCCTAAAAGAAAAGCTATTATGTCTTACTATTATGCTAATAGTTTCTTTGTGTGAAATAGTCGATTAATTCAGTTAAATCCTTTTTAGCTTCAGTATCAGGGAGTTTCTTAAGCTGCTTTTTAGCGTTAGCAATATACCTATCAGCTTTCTTTGATGCATAATCGATAGATCCTAACTCCTTCACAAGTTCAATTGCATCTTTTATCTCATCTTTACTTGCTCTACGATTACCTAACGCAATTCTCATTACCTTGAGGTCTTTTTTAGAGATTTTTGATAAAGCGTGAATAATCATTAATGTTTTTTTGCCTTCCCTTATGTCGCTTCCTGTTGGTTTCCCAAGTGTCTTTTGATCTGCTGTTAACCCTAAGATATCGTCAACAATCTGGAATGCGATACCTGCATCATAAGCAAATTTACCTAGAGCCTTAACGTAACCTTTTCTTCCTCCTCCAACTGTTGCACCGATCTCGGCACATGCTCTGAAGAGTGCACTTGTTTTTCCTCCGACCATGAAAATATAATCATCTTCAGTGACTCTGTCTGTACTGGCAAAGGAAACATCCAATACTTGGCCTTCACAAATCTCTATTGTTGCTTTTGAAGCAATTTCAATGCATTTCCTAATCTGCTTATTCTTAACCTTAGGAGAAGCATAATATGACATGGCTTCATAGACTTTCGCGAATAACAAGTCACCTGCACAAATAGCTATTGGCACACCAAACTTTGTATGAACTGAGGGGCTTCCTCTTCTTATTGGGTCATTGTCGAGTATATCATCATGTACAAGAGTGAAGTTATGCAGGATTTCCAAACCACCAGCAAAAGGTATAGCTAATTCTGGATCGCCACCGACTGCTTCACATGATTTTATTGTAAGGAACGGTCTCAACCTTTTCCCACCCGCAGATATAAGGTACCGAGACGCGTCGTATAGAATCTCAGGTTTCCGAGGTACCAGAGTAGAGTTAATGAATTTATCAACTTTAATAGCATTATCAGATAGTTTTTTTATTATGTCCACTGTGTCAGCCATCTCAATGCCCTCTTAATGAATTGATAGTTAAATGAATAGTATTAAACTTATTTAAGTGACTATCTTCCACGGATCCCTGATTCTTTAGTGTCAAATCCCCGCGAGTTAAGCCACTCAGATGTCCATCCAGTTATAGCATATGGAACCTTGTTGAGTTCATTAACATTTTTAGCTCCAACTAAAAACATAACAACTTTGAATTCTTGGATGATTTTCTTAATATACTCTTCTAAGGGTTTCTCTCCTTCAACAGCCTTTTCGAGGAAGGGTTTTGCGATTCCAGCAACATTTGATCCCATGGCTATAGATTTTGCTATGTCTAAGCCATTCCGTAACCCTCCTGAAGCAATTATCGGTAAACTAGATGCCTTTCTTACTTCATAGAGACTAGAAGCTGTAGGGATTCCCCAGTTCCATAATGCTTTTCCCAAGTACT
>VGJH01000117.1 GCA_016867505.1 Candidatus Bathyarchaeota archaeon | reverse complement strand
TAATGTGAGGCTTCATCATACTCTAATAAATTCTATTAACTTTTAAGTTTAAACATATTTTTTTATTCTAACAATATATGAAAAGAATAAGTTAATGAGTAATGAAATATGTCTATTAAAAAACTTAGACCTGGAATGGAACACCTAGAATTTATTACTACGATAATTAAACTTAATGAAATTAGAACTGTAAAAACATATTCTGGTCTAGAGCATAAAATTTTGGAAGGAGAAATGATTTTAGATGATGGAAAAATTGGATTCGCTGTCTGGAATGATGCTATAAATTTTTTTAAAGATGTCAATATTGATGATAAAGTTCATTTAAAAAACTGCTTCATTACTTCATATAAAGGTGTTTTACAAGTTAATGTTGGTAGAGATTCAACACTAACAAAAATTGAGGGTGAATAAACTGAAAGAAATATATAAAAAATTATTAAATGAAGTTAACATCATACAAAGTAAAAATATTTCACATGGTCTGGAACATACTCAACGTGTTTTTAAGATGTGTAAAATTTTAGGTGAGCAGCTAGATGTGGATATGGATGTGTTATTGTCTGCAGCCATTTTACATGATGTTTCAAGAGAACAAAGTAATCATGCATTTATTGGCTCAATGAAGGCAAAAGAAATTCTTAAAAAATATGATTTTGACGAAGATCAGATTGAAAGAATTGCACAGGTCATCAACACTCATAGTTTCTCAAGTGGAAATTCTCCAAATAGCCTTGAAGGTAAAATTCTTTCTGATGCTGATAAGTTGGATGCATTAGGATCTGTAGGAATTTACAGAGCTGCAACGTATAGTCAAGAGTATGGAAGATCAATTGATGATTTCATAAAACATTTCTATGATAAGCTATTAAATTTAGATAAACTACTCTACACTGAACAAGCCAAAAAGATTGGTAAAAAACGTAAAGATATCATGATGCAATTTTTAGAACAAATAAAAGAAGAGTTAAACTAAAAAATGAAATAGTGAGACCTAATAAGATATTTTATGCGTAATCTTTTATTTATTTAGTATAGAGTATTTTCCTTTAAAATACCTTAAAAAGTAGCCATATTACGATGTTTTATTCGTCATCGTCTTCGTCTTCCTCTATTACCGGTCCTTTTGGTTGAGGAGGATTCAAAGGATCAATGCAAATATATAATATGTTATTTCCCCTTATGAAAACGTCACCATAACTAGCAATTAGGCCTTTATCATCATATTCTTTGGCACCCTTTAACATTAAATTCATGTATCCATCTGCACGGGTCATTTTACCCCAATATTCACCACGACCTTTAAGATTAATTGTTACATTGTTGCCAATACTTTTTATTAAAACATTTAATGGCTTTTTACTTGGTTCCATACTATGCACCGAAATCGATTCAGATATACAGCCAAAAGGTATATTATAAAAAGCTTCTGAAAAAATGGTGTTAAAATGCGTTAAATTTCAATTATAGCAAACCAATCATAAGAGGAAATATCTTCAATAATATTATACGAAGAAAAACTTGCATTCTTTAATAGTTCTTTAAATTGTTCTAAGCTGAATGCCTTCTTAAGAGCTGTAACTGCTGACATATTACCCTTTTTTGTTACTCTCTTAATTTCATTTAGAACGTTTTCAGGATAAGGAGTGTTTTGAATAAGCGTCACTGAAATTGTTGAATAAAAAATCTTATTCCTAAAGGGTAAGAATTCAGCGTCTCCATTTACTAAAAATTGAAAATTTTTTAAATTAATCTTAGCTGAATTCAATAGTCCAGATGTTAAATCAAAGCCAACAGAGGGAGTATAAAGTCTTTCGAGCAACATCCCTGTACCACACCCATTATCAAGAATAAGTTCATCAAAAGTAACCTTCAAAATACTAAATATAATATCATATTTTACATCCTGCTCTTCTCTATAACGTTGATTGTATCCTTCTCCTCCAAGTGAATCGTAACCATTCTTAACTCTCTTTTTTTCATTTATCACTGCTTCATTTTCTTCTTTTTTACTTTTTTTATCACGAGTAATTTTTGGAGCGTACATTGGACACTAGTTCAGTCCATGATTTTGAAGGTACATTTATTAAAGGTCTTATAAAATGATTTTAAGAAATAACATAATAATGTTAAGTTAATTAAAAAATATTAATGAAATTGATATATTTTATCATTAAACATTTTGGATATAAAAATAGTGTTTATTGGCTTGGATATTATTATTGTCCAAAATCTATTCATAAGTTTTAATATGTTAAACCCCATTACTTTTTAAAATGGTCTCTAATCTTCGGAAAAGAAGTTCAAAAGTTTTCGATGGTGATGATAGGCTTAGCCAAAGAACATTATTGAAAGGTGTTGGAGTTACTGATGAAGGGCTCAAAAAGCCTCTTATTGCTATAGCTAATTCTTGGAATGAAATTGTGCCTGGACATATTCATCTAGATAAATTAGCTAGATATGTCAAACAAGGAGTTTCTGAGGCTGGAGGAGTTCCTCTGGAATTTAATACAATTGCTATTTGTGATGGAATTGTAATGGGACATGATGGTATGAAGATGAGTCTACCTAGTAGGGAATTAATAGCTGACTCACTTGAGGTTATGATAGAGTCACAAGGTTTCGATGCAATGGTCTGTATTACTACGTGTGACAAGATTGACCCAGGAATGATGATGGCTGCAGCAAGGGTTGACATACCTACAATATTTGTTTTAGGTGGACCTATGGAACCTGGTTGTCCTAAATGGGGTAAATATGAAGGAAAATCAATTACTATACAAGAAATCTTTGAGGTAACAAGTCTCTTAAAAACTGGGAAAATTTCTAAAGAAGAGGCAATTTACCTTGAAAATATTTGTTGTACAAGCCCTGGCGCATGTGGAGGAATGTTCACAGCAAATACAATGCAATGCATAATTGAAGCTTTAGGTATGACATTACCCTTTATGGCAAGTACCCCAAGTACGGGAATTGAAAGAACTCGATTAGCTATTGAATCAGGGAATAAAATAATGGAATTATTAAAAAATAATATCACACCAAGTAAAATACTGTCCCAAAAAGCTTTCGAAAATGCAATCGCTGTAGATATGGCACTCGGGGGATCAACAAATACAGTACTTCATTTAAAAGCTATTGCTTCAGAATTAGGATTAAATATCGATTTAGATTTATTTGATGAAATTAGTAAAAAAACTCCTCATTTATGCAATATGGCTCCAGCAGGACCATACAAAATATCGGATTTACACGACGCGGGAGGAATACCTGGGGTAATGTCGAGGTTAAATAATCTTGACAAAACAGTTCTTACTGTTACTACAAAAACTCTAGAGGAAAACATTAAAGATGCATCCGTTTTTAATCAAGACATTATTCGACCTTTAAATAACCCAATTCATTGGGAAGGTGGAATAGCTATTCTCAAAGGAAATCTTTCTCCAAATGGAGCAGTTACTAAAATGGCTGCAATAAATCCAAAAATGTGGAAATTTACTGGAACTGCAAAAGTATTTGATTGGGAAGAAAGTGCAGTATCCGCTATTCACGCCGGAGAAATTAAAGCAGGAGATATAATAGTAATTAGATATGAGGGGCCTAAAGGAGGTCCAGGTATGAGAGAAATGCTTGTAGCTACCAGTGCAATTATGAGTATGGGATTAGGCGATGATGTAGCTTTAATTACAGATGGTAGATTCTCAGGAGCTTCTAGAGGACCATGTATTGGCCATATATCGCCTGAGGCAGCATCTGGTGGTCCTATTGCATTAATTAAAAATGGAGATCAGATCGACATTAATATAAATAATCGAGAATTAAACTTGAAAGTCTCAGATCATGAGCTTAATGAAAGAAAGAAAAAATGGATTCCTAAAAAAAGTGAAATAAAGAGTAGTTATTTAAAAAGATATGCTACATTAGTTACATCAGCTGATCAAGGTGCAATATTAAAAATAAAATAAATAACTTAATATTTTTTCTTTAATTCTTCTCCAAAATTCGTTAATGAAATAACCTCATCGTATTGTTTTCTAAAAAATATTGAAAACAATAAATTTTGAGATTTAATTTTCTCAATTTTTTTATCAAATATTTTATTAGTACCTTTTTCATTATCGAAAATTAAAATTGAATTCAAAATATCCTTTGATATTCTCAAATCTCTACATACTTTTTTTAATGATATTGAATTATTCATTTTAAATAATTGAAAAATTTTATAAGAATAATACTTAAACTCAATGTCTTTAAAATCATAATTTTCTTTTTTAGAATAATTTTGATTTATTAAAGAATTTTCTAATAATAAATTAAAAAGATTTGTAATTATAATTTTGCCTTCTTTAGTTATTTCCCATTTTTCGAAAGTATATTTATTTGAATAATTTATTGTTGTTGGTTTTACTCTTTTATTACCTTTAAGAAGTAATTTATGTTTAACCATTAATGTTAAAATACCATTTAATTCTTTTTTATTAAGCTCTATATTATTTTTATTTAATATTCCCTGAATATCATGTGTAGTAAAATAATCGTTTTTTAAATTGTTTACTAAATACAATATTACTCTAGCATTTTTATTTTTTAAAGGTTTCAAAAATTCTTCAAAAATATAATTTAAATGTTCAATTTTTTTATGAATATTATTTAATTCTTCCATGATCAATATTCATAAAATAATAGAATATTAAATTTTTCATTGATACCTAAAAAATCAATTATATTATTTTTTAAAT
>VGJH01000116.1 GCA_016867505.1 Candidatus Bathyarchaeota archaeon | reverse complement strand
CATGGGGGCGATCAAAGTGTTGAAAGCTCTTTCCTTTATACCAATAAATAATCGATCTAATGAAATTAATTTTATTATTAATAATGAAGTTGAAAACATTTTAAAAAATTATATTTATAAATATTTGAGAAATCCCGATGGTTCTCGAAAAGATAAGGCTGGTTGGAAAAATTTTGGTTTTCCTTTATTTTATCAATCAGATGCTTTAGATGTTTTGGATATTTTATCAAAGTTAGGTGTTAAAGACGATAGAATGCAACCAGCAATCGATTTGGTTTTTAAGGCTCGTCAACCAAACAACATGTGGTTGTTGAAGAATACTTTTAATGGTAAAATGCATGTTGAGATTGAGGAAAAGGGGAAGCCTTCTAAATGGATAACTTTACGTGCTTTACGTGTTTTAAGACGTTTGAGACTTGAAAACTGATTAAATTTATAGGTTTCGAGTGTTACTCCTAGCCTCCATGGGTGAACAAGGAGAGGAAAAACGCTCAGTAATGGCGGATGTCTTTTCCATTTACATCCCGAGTTTTTTTAATACTATTGGTATGAGTATTGTCTCTCCAATTTTACCTGTTTACGCTAGAAGTTTCGGTGTATCCTTCGCAGTAGCTAGTTTAGCTATTACTGTAAATGCTTTCGGTCGATTTATTGCTGATGTGCCAGTTGGTATTGCTGCAGATAAATGGGGGCGTCGAAATATGATGCTCATCGGCTCTTTTATAGTAATGTTAATGGCAGTTGCTAATGCTAATGCACCGAATTTCACTTTCTTTTTGATTTTTAGATTTTTTCAAGGAATAGGTTCAAGTATGTGGATGACAAGCCGTCAAACACTGCTTGCTGATATTTTGCGACCTGAAGAAAGAGGTCGTATTATGGGGTATTTTCAGACTTTCATTCTTTTAGGTCAATCAGCTGGACCCAGTTTTGGTGGGTGGATTGCTGATGCCTATGGTTTAACAGCTCCATTCTATTTTTATGCTTTTACAAATTTCTTAACATTAATTATCAGTTATTTCCTAATTCATGATGTTAAAGGCGTAATCAAAAAAACCAGTCAAGGAGGGGGTCATGGATTTACTTTTAAAGATGCTATAAGGCTTTTAAAAAATCGTACTTATGCTATGGCTTGTCTAGCAACTTTGACAGTAACTTTTGCACGTTCGGGAATTCGGGGAAATATTCTGCCAATTTATGCTGTTGATGAGTTGGGTATGTCAGCGACTGATATTGGTACTATAATTAGTTTTGCGACATTATCAAATTTAATATTAACAGTACCCATGGGTTATGCTATTGATCTTATTGGTAGAAAGCCAGTTATAATTTGGAATATAATAATACTCGCATTAGCAAATCTAAGTTTTGTTTTTGCTAAAGATTATTGGACAATGAGTCTAGCAGCAGTCGTTTTAGGAATAGCTTCTGCAGGAGCTGGTCAAGCACCGTCTTCTCTAGCAGTTGATGCAACCTATAACGAACGTAGAGGATTAGCTATGGGTTTCTATAGACTTGTCAGTGATGTAGGCTCAATGATTGGGCCCGTAATCTTAAGCACTATTGCTGATTCAACCAATCTTCATATGCCCTTCTATGCTATGGCAGGAATATTACTTGTTAATTCGTTGCTTCATGCATTATTAACTAAAGAGTTAATTGATGTTAAAAAGAATAGAGAAGAGCAAATGAAACAAGGAATAAAAATTGGTCCATTTAAATTTGGTGGAGTAAAAGAAACATGAATAGTCTGTTCTTAGGACTAAGTTTTTATTCTTGGTAGATGGCACTCCCAACAACATTCGAAGGCTTTGAAATGGTTGAGCGATCTAGAACGAGTGATATCTTAAGTATCTATGTTCCAAGCTTTTTCATCTTTGTAGGAATGGGTATTGTATCACCCGTTTTAACAATCTATGCAAAATCCTTTGGTGTAAGCATTTTTTTAGCGAGTATGGCAATCACTATTTACAGTGTTGGCAGATTAATCATGGATTTTCCTGCTGGATTATTAGCTGATAAAATTGGCAGAAAACCTTTGATGGTTGCTGGGTCAATTCTGTTAACAATAACTGCTTTACTCAATGCAACAACTGATAATTTTTGGTTATTCTTATTTTACAGGTTTGTTCAAGGAGTAGGTTCAAGCATGTGGATGACAAGCCGAACAACATTATTGGCAGATATACTAAAACCCGAAGAGAGGGGGCGTGTTCTTGGATATTTTCAAAGCTTTCAGACAATAGGGCAAGCAGCTGGACCAACTATAGGGGGTTTTGTTGCTTCATGGTGGGGGATTAAGGCAAATTTTTACTTTTTAGGACTAACCGGTTTAATTAGCTTAGTCTTAACACAGGTTTTCATTAGAGAAACTTCTGTTGGTAAAGAACATAAAGGTGAATTTGCTTTTCCAAAAGATTTGATGTTAAGATTAATTGATAATAAGGGATTTATTTTTGCTGCTTTAGCTAGTTCGACAGCTTTTTTTACAATGTCTGGTATTAGACAAACAATTTTGCCAATATATGCCACTCAAGTAGCAAATCTTTCACCAGCAGATATTGGTATGATTCTTAGTGTTGCTATGGTTGCTAATTTGTTTTTAACAATTCCAATTGGGTATGGAATTGATTTGCTTGGAAGAAAACCTGTTGTGGTTGCTAGTCTTGCTATTTATGGACTATCTATGTTCCTTTTTCCACAAGTTAGTACATTTCTTTTACTATGTTTGATTTCTTTAATTATGGGAGTTGGTAGTAGCGGTGCACAGCAAGCACCTTTAGCCATGGCAACTGATTCAACCATCAATGAGCCAAGAGGTGTTAGTATGGGAATGTTTCGCTTCTTCGGTGACATTGGGAGTTTACTTGGGCCTCTAATATTAGGTATAGTAGCTGATGGATTTAATTTGGCTATGCCATTTTATATAATGGGAATTATAATCTTAACGAATTCATGCTTAATATTTTTCTTCGGAGAGGAAACCCTACCAAATAAAAAAGTAAAAGTAATTAAAGAAAAAGTCACTTGAAAATTAAACTGAATATCTACCCGTGCTCTAGAGAAACAATAGACTATAGTCAATAACTTTTTAGGCTGTAATAACAGCCACATCTTTGAGGAGAATAAATATGATTGAGTGGTTAATTGGTGGGGTTATAGTAATCATAGCTGCTTATGTCTTCCTTTACTTTACGTACTTTAATAGAATACGAACATTTGAGAATCAGATTGATGAAGCTTGGGCTCAAATTGATGTTCAATTGAAGAAAAGATTCGATCTTGTACCAAATTTAGTTGAAACAGTGAAAGGGTATGCGAAGCATGAACGTGAGATCTTTGAACGTGTTAGTCAAGCACGTGCAGGAATGGTTACAGGTACACCGCAGCAGAGAATGGAAGCAAGCAATCAACTTTCAGCTGCTTTAAGAACTGTATTTGCAGTCGCAGAAGCTTATCCTCAGTTAAAGGCTAATGAGCAGTTTAAGTTGCTGCAAGAACAATTAGAGGGAATAGAGAATAAGATAGCTTACAGTAGACAGTACTTCAACAACACTGTATTAAACTTCAATAACTTGATAACAACATTCCCTGGGATCTGGTTTGCTGGTGGAAGAAATAAGAGAGAGTTCCTAGCTATCCCTGAAAGTGAAAGACAAGTACCTAAGGTACAGTTCTGAGTTGGCTCGAAGAGATTTCCGCAATGAAATTGCTAAAAATAGGAGAGACAGCCTTCTCCTAGCAATATTCATCTCAATTATAGTTTTTGGCTTAATTTTTTCAATGGCATATATTTTCCTGCCTGAAGCAGTATACATTTCGATTCCCCTCAGTCTAGTTCTAATGATCATATACACTTGGAGTAGTTACCAGTATGGAGATCAAATTGTTTTATCTTCAGTTGGGGCACGACCTGCTGAAGCACCAGAATATACCTACCTTCGTGACTCAGTTGAAGGATTAAGTCTTGCAGCTGGTATTCCTAAACCCAAAATATATGTCATTGAAAGTGAAGAGCTAAACGCTTTTGCTTCAGGAAAAGATCCAGAACATGCAAGCATTGCAATAACGACTGGTTTAATCAACAAATTAAATAGGCAAGAATTAGAGGGTGTTATTGCTCATGAGATGAGTCATATCCAAAATAGAGACATTCAGTTCATGACTCTGGTTGCGGTCCTTGTAGGATTAGCATCAATTCTGAGTCATATTATTCTGAGAAATTTTAGATTTTCTGGTGGTAACAAAGATCGGAGAAGCCGTGGTAAAGGATCAGGTGCTGAAGTTGTTGTGTTGCTTGTTGGAGTAGTTTTAGCGATAATTGCTCCAATAGTGACTAGATTAGTACAGTTTGCTGTTAGTCGTCGTCGAGAATATTTAGCAGACGCTTCTGGTTCTGAGTTAACAAGATATCCTGAAGGGCTGGCTTCAGCTTTGGAGAAAATAATGAAATTAAATACTGGTAAAATGGATGTTGATGAAGCGGTGTCCCATTTATTTTTTGCAGATCCAAATCATAGCCCTCTTGATCATCTATATGCAACTCACCCGCCTATTGAAGATAGAATAAAAAGATTAAGAGAAATGTGAATATCCTATAATCTTTTTTCTGCATGATGTAACACATCATCGACTTTCAATATCTCTAAGGTGCTGGTTCTTCCAGGTGCATCAAGTCCTGAACTTGAGACAACCATTATTGTATCATTTCTACTAATGAATCCAGATTTCCAACTTTTTTCAACAGCCCTTAAAATTA
>VGJH01000115.1 GCA_016867505.1 Candidatus Bathyarchaeota archaeon | reverse complement strand
TTATTTAATAAATTTAGTTCATCAAAGAGTCTAATGGAATTTACCTTTAAACTATTAATAAATATTAATAAAATCAGTGTTTTTGAAGACATAATAAATAGATTTATAATTCAATAATCCATAAAATAACGGAATTATTCGAAGATTATTTAACAAGTGATGGGAAATGGCAAAGTTAACAATAGAGCAAGCAGAACTTGGTCTGAAATTTTTCTCAATTTGGCGTGCTGATCCAGAGGTACCGAAAATATCAAATTGGATAAGTAATGAAATGAATGTTAATTCATACGAGGAGTATAGGAAAAAATTTCCTGAAGGAAGTGCAGGTGCAAGATATTTTTCAACATATGGTAGATATTTAGACATATTAGGTACCTTTGTTCGAGAAGATTTGATTCCAACAGACTTTGTTCTAGATGCTTTGGGTGGAAGTGGTTGGACCCCTAAAATTAAATTAATTGTTGATGGGCTTAGGAAATCTAAAAATAATCCACTCTTATTTCAAAACTGGGAATATTTAGGAAACCAAATAATGAAGCTTCGAGAGGATAGATTAAAAGAATTTGTTAATTAACTGTTTAATCCTAAATTTTATTCTTTAAAAGGTTTTAAAATATGATAAGATGATCTAACTAAAATCATGTGTAAACATAAATACTCTACTTTTGTGTATGTCTTTCTTTTAAGCTACATAACAACACAGTATTAGCAATTAATTTCGACTTTTTAAAAAAATGAAAATATGTTGAATACAAATATTTCAGAAAAAGGTTATTTCATTTTTTATAAATTTTAAATAAAATAGGTGCTCCGCAATTAATACATAAATTTGTTTTTGGAACAATTTTTTTGCATATTTTACATTGAGTAATTGCGTTATATAAAATAGTATTTTGTTCTAGTTCTCGGTTTAGGCTGATCTCTGTCATATTTTTAATTCATAATTTTATCTTTATTAAATAAACCCATATATTGTAAGTAAAGTGGTAACTGAAACTGCTGTAACTTTTTTATGTAAATTGATACAAATATAACCATGGATCCTACGCCAATCTATTTACCAAATAAAAATAAATTAATGCATGTCGCTTGTTTTATGTCTGGTTCAGGTAGTAATGTTAGACGAATAATTGAAAAATCGAAAGAAGTTGATTCTAGTTATAAAGTTGTACTAATTTTTACGGATACTGGAAATGATAAAGTTAATAAAAATGGGAAACGAATTTGTCAGGCATTGCAAATTGCTAGGGAATATGAGATCTCATATGAATGCATCGATATTTTGGATTTCTATAAAGATCATGGTCACTCAAGTAAGAAGGATTTGAGTCTACGGCCAGAATTTGATAAATTAGTTGTTGAAAGGATTGAGAAATATAATATTGACTTAATTGTTCTAGGTGGCTACATGAGCATCACCACAGAACCAATACTAACTAGATACTCTAGCAAAATTATCAATGTACATCCGGCAGATTTGAGCATTCAAATTGGTGAAGAAAGAAAATACGTTGGAATTCATACAGTTAGAGATGCTATCCTTGAAGGTGAGAAAGAGATTAGTGCCACAACACATATTGTTCGTGAGAAAGTAGATCATGGAGAAATTTTAATAATTTCTAAACCAGTTAAAATTGAGCTTGATAATGGAATAAATATTAAAAAATTAAAAGAAAGCAAACAATTGTTGAATGAAGTTGTTGAACAATATCAAAGTAAATTAAAAGAAAATGGTGACTGGATTATCTTACCTCTATCAGCCCAAATGATTGGAGAAGGACGTTTTTCATTAGCTAAAGGCTTGGTTTACTTAGATGGGAAACCTACTAGCCATGGTTTAAGATTAAATTGATTCATAATAATACCTTATTAAGTTCAGTAAATTTATGTAATGGTTATAACAATTCATATTGTTTTTATTGTAAATAGACCGGCGTCCTTTTATTCTGGATAATTTTTAGAAATAAGATATGTCTTGATAGAGCGACGGCAGCTATCAGATAATGATGTTCGTAGAATCATTCTGGGCTCCGTTGAGCTTGTTATTGAGGCACAAAAAAATCTTAGATTAAACATCAGCCCAAATATTTTAGAGACTAAAAAAAATTTATTTTATGGTAACTTACTAGCTGAAACTCCGTTAAATACGTCAGAATGTGCGTATGGTATGGATTATGGTTGCTTTACTCCTCCTTCAACAATTAAACTTGAAGGTCGGTTACCATTTTCTGATCATCCTATGGATCTTCCTGATTTAGCTTCAACATTAACATTATACAGTGCTGTCCATGAAGTTGTTCATGCTGATGATTTTATTGGTGGAGATAAATTATTCTTTAAGACCAAGAAACACATGTTGAATGATCATTATGATAAACTACAGTCTGCACTTAATTTTATTCATAAACAAGGAGAAAATAACTGTATCAGAACAATTAATGACTTAGTTAAACTTTCAGCTAAGCATTATGTCGACATGGTCACTCATTATCGAAGTTATATTATTCTCAGATACAGTGCTGTACCAAAATTGGATTTGATATGGGATAGACTAAATGATTACTACTTCCCACCGAATCTATTAACGAAAATAGAATATGACAAGGGGGTTGATTATATTTTCAGTTTATTCAACGAAAAAGCTGGTAAATATTGTTTAATTGAAGCATTCGATGAATACGAAAATATATCTAAAAAGAATTTAAACAAATTTGTCGTTTAAAACTTAGGGTTTTAAATATGCTAATTCAGATGCTTCCATGATACTAGTTGCTATATGATAGACTCGTTGACTATTATGTCCAGTTGGAAGGAACAACAAAACGACTTGAAATGACTGATATCTTATCTAATCTCTTTAAAGAATCAAACCCAGATGAAATCGCGGAAATCATCTATTTGACTCAAGGGAAAATTCACCCTGATTGGACCGGTGAACCAGAAATTGGTATGGCTGAAAAAAGCGTAATAGAATCAATAGTAAAGGCAACAGGATTAAAGAAAAGTGATGTCGATAATTTTGTATCGACTCTAGGCGATATTGGGCATGCAGCGGAAGAAGCTTTTAAACAAAAAAAGATAACTGGTTTTAGTTTTAAAAAAGTTACTGTAACAGAAATATATGCTGGATTAGATTCAATAGCTAAAGAGTCGGGAACAGGTAGTTCTCAAAGAAAAAGTGACAGATTAGTTAAACTGATGGTGAATGTCTCCCCAGTTAGTGCTAGGTACTTAGCAAGGACGGTTGTTGGTGCACTTCGATTAGGTGTAGGAGACATGACGATCCTGGATGCCTTAAGTTTAGCATTAACTGGTTCAAAGGAGTCAAGAGAAATTTTAGAACGAGCATATTACAATAGCAGTGATCTTGGTGATGTTGCGAAGAAACTGGCAACTGATGGAATAAAAGGAGTTCAAGATTTTCATGTTACAGTAGGCAAACCCATTATGGCAATGGCTGCACAACGTCTCAGTACACCAGACGAAATTATTGAAAAACTTGGATACGTTTCAGCAGAATACAAATTGGATGGCGAACGTCTTCAAATTCATAAAAATGCAAATAAAATTCAAATTTTTAGCAGAAGGTTAGAAAACATTACTTATATGTACCCTGATGTTGTCGGCATGGCTTTGAGTCATGTGAGAGTCAACTCAGCAATTATTGAAGGAGAAGTTGTAGCTATTGATTCCGTTACTGAGGAGCTTTTGCCTTTCCAAACTTTAATGCAACGTAGAAGGAAACATGGAATAAATGAAGCAATGGAAAGGCTTCCTGTAACCGTATTTTTGTTTGATTGTCTTTATGCAGATGAATTAGATTACACTTTGAAACCATATCATCAAAGAAAAGAAAAACTTTTTGACATAATTCATGAAGACGAACGATTTAAAAGAGTTAAATCAATCGAGACAAACGATCCTAAGCAACTCGAACAATTCTTTGATCAAGCAATAGCTGATGGAACTGAAGGATTAGTGTGTAAGAGTTTAAGTGAAGAATCAATATATCGAGCAGGAGCACGAAGCTGGTTATGGGTGAAATTAAAACGAAGTTATCAAAGTAAAATGGTTGACCCTGTTGACCTTGTTGTAGTTGGTGCTTTTTATGGTAGAGGAAGACGGGCTGGTAGCTATGGAGCACTTTTAGCAACTGTTTATGATCATGAAGAAGATGTTTACAAAACAGTGTGTAAAGTTGGAACAGGTTTCAATGATGAAAATTTAGAGAAGATGCCTTTAATGTTTGATTCATTGAAACATGATGGTAAGCATCCAAGAGTTGATTCTTTAATGAATGCAGATGTTTGGTTTGTGCCCGAAAAGGTTATCGAAGTTTTAGGTGATGAATTGACATTAAGTCCAATTCATACCGCAGGTTATAATTCAATTAGACAAGGATCAGGCATAGCTGTTAGGTTTCCACGATTTATTCGATGGCGTGAAGATAAATCAGCTGAAGAAGCAACAGAAATATCTGAATTAATTGATATGTACAAGTCTCAACTAAAAACTATTGAATCAGAAGAAAAAAAGGAAAATTAAATTGGGCCAGTATCAGCTACAACAACGTGTCTTTGAATACCTATGGGTTGAATTTCACACTCTAGTATATCTCCGACTTTTAAGTAACCTTCAGGACCCCAGCTACCAGCTACACCAGCACAAGTACCAGTAGCAATTAAATCACCTGGTTTAAGAGTTGCTCCTCTACTCATATACGAAACTAATTCAGGGATTTTTATAATCATGTTTTCTACTGAGCCATTTTGTCTAGTCTTACCATT
>VGJH01000114.1 GCA_016867505.1 Candidatus Bathyarchaeota archaeon | reverse complement strand
ATTAATACCACCCTAAAGTTCCTTCACGTTTTGATCTATTTACTCCCCACCAGAATACCTTGTAGCCTAATGGTAACAGTATTAATGCAAACATTGCACCCTTCAGAAACTCTGTTTGAATATTCGGATCCATTAAATTTGCATTTGTGAGCATCGATTGCCGACATAGATGATAGACCCAAGTCTGGGGTAAGAACCAACTAATTCTACTTGCGCCTTGAAAGAAGATTGTGTCCAAGTATATGACTGGGAATGAAATTCCTGAGAAGAGGTTTTGTAGCACATTAATTGCCCAAGTAAGTGGATCAGTTGATTTTGTTACGATACGAATACCAGTTGATGTCATGGCTAGACCCATGAGAATTCCAAAAGAGATTATGAATGAAAGCAAAGTAGCTAATAGATTTGTATTTAGTTTTGCACTGAAAATTAATGTGCCAATAATGAGGTAAGGTATGAAGCTTATTATTGAAAATAGGTAGGTCCACATAATATTGCCTAAAACGAATACTGGTGTTTTGATATCTGTCATGAGGATTGTTTCAAGTGTCCATGGATTTAATTGTCTTTCAACACCTTGAATAAGTGGCATTATTAGGTTTCCAACGGTTATCCCCACTATCAAGAAACTTAGATAATCACTACCACCATACATTTCATAAACTGGCTTATTGACATATTTTGCTCCAACGCCCCAGCTAAAAACTCCGATAAAAATGCTAATTATTTGTGTAATTGCAGCTGTTCTATAAGTTGACCAACTGAAAAAATCTCTTTTTGTGAAGGCTATGATCTGTTTAATAGCTATTGGTAAATTCATTGCTTTATTGCCTCCTTATCTAACTGACTTTTTTTCGCTTGCCTAGTCATTGCTAAAAATGCTTCTTCAAGGCTTGGTTCTTGAGTGTTAATTGTCTTTATTTTTAATTCACTTTTTGATATTAACTGTAAAATATCAGTGATCTCTGTTTCTTTCTGAATCCTGATTAATAATTTTGATAGCATGCCTTCCTGGTTTATTTCCTGTTTTACCTCTGTTACTTGAGGGAAATTGTTTATTTGTTTGATTACATTTTCAATTTTTTTTGTTAAGATGTTTGGTGCAATTTCTAATTTTATTTCTCGTTCTTCTGTGACAAATTGCCTGACATTATCTGGCGTATCACATGCGAGGATACTACCTTTGTTTAAAATAGCTATTCGGTCACAGATTTCTTGGGCTTCCTGAAGGTTATGAGTACTCAACAGAATAGTCTTCTTCTCCTGAGCTGCTAGCTTTGTCTTCAATAAATTTCTAAAGTCAGCTGCACCTGTTGGGTCCAGTCCTGTTGTTGGTTCATCAAATATTATTATGGGTGTATCCCTGATCAGTGCCCTGCATAATAAGAGCCTTCGTTGCATTCCTGTACTGTATCTTTGATATCCATCATCTGCACGTTCCTTTAACTCAGTTAAATCTAATAGGTATTCAATCCTCTGCTTAGCATCAGAATCATTTAATCCATATAATAATGCATAAAAATCTAAATTCTGTTTACCACTAAGTCGCCAGCTAAACCCCCTACTTTCTGGAAGCACTGCTTGGAGGTTTTTCAGAACTTGACCTGGCTCTTTAGAGGGATCATATCCATTGACATACACTTCGCCTTCGTCATGGAGAACAAGCGTGCATAATATTTTTATTAGGGTTGATTTGCCCGCACCATTTGGTCCTAATATACCGAATACTTCACCTGGTTTAATTTGAAGGTCAATGCCTTTGAGAGCTTCAATGTAGGCTCCTCCTGAACCTCGAAGTAAGTCAATTATACCTGAGAAGGATGGGGCTCTACCATGACCGTAGCCACCGTTTGCACTTCTTGATTTTGTTGGATATCTTTTAATGAGTTTTTTTGTTTCTATTGCGTAGTCCAATCCTTCCACAACCAGTATCATTGGTATATAATACATTGTTATATATGGCTTGGTTTAAAAAATTAATTGTTTAATTATTCTAGAAATACATATGTTTAAAGGCAAGCATGTTCCTCTTCACCCAGTATAATTGGAGCCTTTTAGGTAGCCGTTATACGTAAAGGAGTGAATGAAATGGGATATAGAGAAAGGCGCAGCTTCAACAGCGGACCACGCGAAATGCATAAGATTGTCTGCTCTGACTGTGGTAAAGAAGCGGAAGTACCCTTCAAACCAACAGACGGACGACCAGTCTACTGTCAAGAATGCTTTGCCAAACATAGGCCACCTAGAAGGTATTAAGCCAGATAGTTGACCACGAAACGGATTAATCCGTTAGAATCGTTTTTTTTATTTTTTTTTGGATTTACTGATATAAAGAATCAGCATTAAGTTCTCCGGTTCCTTATCACTGCCTACCAGTGATATCTAAAAATTTCAATATAGTTTATTCATTATTATTAAAAATATTTTCAAATTAGCAAATCTTGTACATTAATTTGGAGTAAGTTTTATCCATTCACTAGTATGTGCTAATCCTATTAAATAAATACCAGTGGATGGCAATAATTTGGTACAACGCTCAACGATGAATGATTTTCTTTCATTGTATATGCCCAGTTTTTTTGTTTTTTTGGGCATGAGCATTGTGGGTCCAAGCCTACCACTTTATGCTAAAAGCTTCGGAGTATCCTACACATTAGTCAGTTTAGCTATAAGCATGTATGCCTTTGGTAGGCTAATAGCTGACCTTCCAATGGGAATTCTAGCTGATCGAATTGGTGGACGACGTCTAACTGTTCTTGGAACAGTAATCATGTCAGCTGGTGCTCTAGGGAATTACTTTGCACCCGATTTTCTCTGGTTCATTATATTGCGATTTGTTCAGGGCATTGGTTCAAGTATGTGGCAGACCGCTAGAACTACTCTCCTTGCAGACATGCTGAAACCTGAAGAACGTGGTCGAGTGATGGGGTATTTCTCAACTTTCATGCTTCTTGGAGGTGCTGCTGGGCCAACAGTTGGAGGTTTTGTTGGTGAATGGTGGGGAGTCAAAGCTCCTTTCCTAGCTTATTTTATTGCTGGTGTTGCCAGTACATTACTAAGCTTTTTCTTCCTGATTGAACCTCCGAGAAAAACACAAACCAGCTCCCATATTTTTAGCATAAAATATGTAAGGCATCTCTTAAGCATCAGAGCCTTTACAATAGCTACGATTGCGAGTTTTGCAGCTTTCCTACTCATGACTGGGATACGTGGAACCACATTCAGCCTATATGCTAACACTGTTTTACGCCTTGATCAAGTTAGTATTGGCACAATTCTCACTTATGCTTCTTTAACTAACTTATTCTTGACAATGCCCGTTGGGTATCTTGTTGATTATTATGGTAGAAAATCAATTACCTGGATTGCCTTATTCCTCTCAGGGATTTCATGCCTTATCTTTCCTTTTACAACAGATTATCTAACCCTTAGTCTGGCAGCTGTTTTTATGGGAATAGCTACAATTGGGAGTCAACAGGCACCTATGGCAATGGTTACTGATGCAACTGATAATGAGCCTCGTGGAATAAGCATGGGTGTCTTCCGGTTCTTTGGTGATATTTCCTTTATTTTGGGGCCAATATTAACTGGGATGATTGCTGATGCAGCAAACCTTAGGATGCCATTCTATTTCATGGCAGCAATCATGTTTATCAGCGCAGTCATTGTAGCCTTTTTTGGAGTAGAAACTTACAGTCGAAGAAAAAATGAACAAAACAAGAAACAATAATTAATATTAGAAATAATGAACTGAGTACAAACCTTATGAAGCATTAGAATAATAGCTACTGCGATCATGAAAATGTTGCTGCCAGGAATCAAGCTAATAATTTTTGATTTAGATGGAGTACTAATTGATTCGAGAGAAGCAATTGTTGAAGCATTCAACCTGATTCTTGGAGAACTTGGAGAACCACCTCAACCCTTTGATATCATTGAATCAATGATTGGTGAAACTCTACAAACAATGTTCCATAAAGTCTTGCCTACTAGTAAACATGATAAGATTCAATGGTGTTTTGAAACCTTTCCCTCTATTTATACTAAAATTGCACCCAAAAAAACACTAATATTGCCTGGAGTTGTTGAAACGCTTGATTTTTTTTGTAAAAAAGGACTAAAGTTGAGTATAGCTACAACTAAGAGATCATATGTAGCTAAAGATTTGCTTTCTAGCTTAGGAATTTTACATTATTTTGATCTTGTGCTGGGGATAAATGATGTGCCTTCACCAAAACCCTCACCAGATATTATTAACATGACTTTAAGTAAGCTTCAATCCAAACCTGATGAAGCAGTTTTCATTGAAGATACAACAATTGGTCTTGAAGCTGGACAAAAAGCATGTGTAAGAACAATAGGTGTTACCACTGGAACACATAATAAAGAAAAATTATTGACACATAATCCAGATACAGTAATTAATAATCTAACCGAGTTAATGGAAATAATTGAATAAGAATTAAGATTTGTAGACTACTTCACCGTTTAGGATCGTGATATAGACTTTTGTTTTCTTCATCATTTTCTTAGTATTCTCAACTGTATCAGGGTCTCTGCTTGCTAACTTGAAGTCAGGTTTAGTTATGTCCATTGGCAAGACTGTAATGTCTGCTAATTTCCCTGATTCTATTGAGCCCTTTATCTGTTCTTCGCGTGTAGCGTAGGCTCCTTCCCAGGAATAACATTTCACTGCTTCTTCGACAGTTAACGCGTATTCTGGTATTGAATGGTTGACGGCTGACCAGATTCCATAGAGAGCATGGAAAGGCATGCCATCTGAGCCAAAAGGTATGTGGTAACCTAAGCCAAGAAG
>VGJH01000113.1 GCA_016867505.1 Candidatus Bathyarchaeota archaeon | reverse complement strand
GACCAAATTCCAAGGACATTGTCCTGAATTCAAATGCTGAAAGTGTAATGTGTAAGATAATAATTTACACCCAGATTGCATTTTTAATATTTTAAAAAAAAAGGAGTTGCATAAAAGACTTGTCTAAATTAGCTGTATCTCAAAAAATTAAATTAGCTGTATCAAATGGTGAACACAAAACTCAGAGAATTAAAGTTGGGGGAGTTGAAGTTGGTGGAGACCAATTAATTGTTATGGCTGGGCCTTGTTCCGTTGAGTCATTAGAACAAATGCTTGAAGCTGCAAGAGCTGTGAAAGATGCAGGCGCACACATTATTAGAGGTGGTGCCTACAAGCCACGTACTTTACCATACAGTTTCCAAGGACTTGGAGAAGAAGGATTAAAAATCTTATCTGAAGCCAGAGAAGAGACAAAATTACCAATCATCACTGAAGTTCTTAGCCCAGAAGATGTTGAACTAGTTGAAAACTACACAGACATTTTACAAATTGGTAGTAGAAACATGCAAAATTATAACCTACTGAAAAAAGTAGGGAAAGCAAACAAACCAGTTTTACTGAAAAGAGGTATGTCAGCAACTATCGAGGAATGGCTTGGTTGTGCAGAGTATATCCTGAATGAAGGTAATAGAGAAGTAATTTTATGTGAACGCGGTATTAGAACCTATGAAACTATCACTAGAAACACACTCGATGTCTCTGCTGTGCCTGTTATTAAACAATTAAGTCACCTGCCAATTATTGCTGATCCAAGTCATGGAACAGGAGTAAGAAGTCTTGTTAACCCAATGGCAAAAGCATCAGTTGTGGCAGGTGCTGATGGACTACTAATTGAGGTGCATCCTGAACCGGAAAAAGCATTGAGTGATGGAGACCAAAGCTTACATCCAAACGAATTCAATAATCTGATGAAAGAATTAACACCGCTCGTTAGAGCAATAGGAAAACAGATGTAGGATGACCGGCAAAAGTTTGCCGGCTCCTGTTAAGGTAAATTTAGGTGAAAGGAGCCATTCAATCTACATCGGTGAAAATTTACTAACCCAGCTTAGCACTTTGATAGATGAAAATATTCAAGATGTAAGTAGCTGCGTTTTTATTTCTTCTTCACCAATTTATGATCTTTACGGCGAAAATTTACTAGATCAATTATCTAAATATAAGACTGGAAAAATTATTGTTCCTGATGGGGAAGCAGCAAAATCATGGAAAATCGCTGAACAATTACTTGGACAATACATAGATCATGATTTAGACCGAAAAAGCTTAATTATTGCTTTGGGCGGTGGCTCAGTTGGAGATTTAGCAGGATTCACAGCTTCAATATATCTGCGAGGCATAAGATTAGTGCAAATTCCAACAACCCTACTTGGGCAAGTTGACAGTGGAATAGGTGGCAAGACTGCTGTTAATCATTTAAAAGGTAAAAATTTGATTGGTACTTTTCATCAACCAAGTCTGGTTGTATGCGACACTGCTGTAATTAAAAGTTTGAAAACCCGGGATTTACATGCGGGATTAGCAGAAGTAGTAAAATATGGAGTAATCTCTGATGAAAGTATAATTAATTTATTAGAAAATAAGAGAAAAAAAATTCTTAAAGCAGACAAATTCCTGTTGAATGAGATTGTTAAAAAATGTGTAATGCTTAAAGCAAAACTAGTTGAAAAAGATGAAAATGACTCTAAAGGAAAAAGAGCGATCCTAAATTATGGTCACACAATTGGGCATTGTCTAGAAACTTTAAGTAATCATGAAATCAATCATGGAGAAGCAATATCCATAGGTATGATTGTTGCCTCAAAAATCGCTGAAAACTTGGGTTACCTCAAATATAATGATTTAGAACGACAAAGAAATTTACTTAAATCCTATTATTTGCCAACAGAAACTCCAAAAATTGATAATCATCAATTATTAAATATCATAAAGAGAGATAAAAAAGCTGTATCGAACATTATTAATTTCATATTACCAACAGGTATAGGAAAATCCCCAATATTAAAGCCAGTTCCTGAAAACCTGATTCTAAAAGCCTTGGAGGAATAAATATGCGACCAAAAATTTGTGTTTCTATCCAAGCAAATAATATTACTAAGGTTATTAAAACAATTAAAAGACTTGAATCACAAGCTCCAGATTTAATTGAGATTAGATTTGATTATAGCAAAAATGAAGTTGAGCCAAATAAAATTAGAGAAACTACAAAAATTCCTTTAATTGCCACAGCAAGAACGAGAGTTGAAGGAGGATTATGGGAAGGCAATGAAAAAGTCAGAATAAATGTATTAACAAAGGCAAGTAATTCTGGATTTGACTATATTGATTTGGAAGCATCTACACCAAACTTGTTACAAACAGCATTAGATATTCAAGGAGCTGGATCGAATCTAATCATATCACATCATGACCTAATAAAATCACCAAGTTTTAATGAAATGGAAGAAATCCAGAAAAAGTCAAAAATTGTGGGAAGTAGTATTTGTAAAATAGTTGGTACAGTAAATAATTATGTTGATAATCTAATTTATTTAGAATATTTAAGAAAATATCCCGGAAATATTGCTTTTGGTATGGGTGTTTTAGGCATAAGCTCTCGGATAATCTCTCCATATATGGGTGGGAAATGGACATATGCTTCAGCTAATCAGAATGAAGTAGTGACTCCTGGTCAATTAACTCTGGAGAGGCTTCGAAAAATTTTTGATTTGATGGAGTAATTTCTATGAAATTTTGTTATTTACTTGGTTATCCAGTTGAACATTCAATGAGTGCAATAATGCATAATGCTGCTTTTAACAAATTAAATTTAGATTATGAGTATAAACTTCTATCAGTTAAGCCAGAAAAGTTAGAAAAAACTGTTGAATATCTAAGAAACACAGACATTATTGGTGCTAATGTTACAATTCCTCATAAGATTTCGATTATTCCTTATCTAGATGAGATTGATCCGTTGGCAAATGAGATTGGAGCTGTAAATACTATCTTAAATAAGGAAGGAAAACTGAAAGGTTATAACACTGATGGAGTAGGCGCATTAAAGGCATTAAAAAATGCATATGGAGATATTAATGAAAGCTGTGTCACAATTTTAGGCGCAGGTGGAGCAGCAAGAGCCATTGGATTTAGTTTAATTAAAAAAATTAAAAAATTATTGATATTAAATCGCAATAAAACCAAAGCGGATAATCTTGCTTCATCATTAAAAAATCATTTAAAAAACAATATATTTTCAGGAGATTATTCTCAAATTGACCAAGCTCTTCTTGAGTCAGATATTTTAATTAATGCTACCCCTGTGGGGATGATTCCCAACATTTCACATTCACCAATTGAAGAAAAAAAAATACCCTCAACTCTTTTTGTATTTGATTTAGTATACAATCCTATGAAGACAAAATTATTACATGATGCAGAGTTAGCAGGTGCAAAAATTTTGGGAGGAGTTGAAATGCTTGTTTATCAAGGTGCTGAATCATTCAAAATTTGGACTGGTTATGAACCAGATGACAGGTTAATGATGCAAACTGTAAAAAACCATTTGGAGTGTACAAAAATTTGAATATAGTCTTATATGGATTCATGGGCGTTGGTAAAAGTACCGTCGGTAAATTATTAGCTCACAAGAAAAATTATGCCTTTATTGATGTTGATGAGGAAATAGTAAAAGAGCAGAGAAAAAAAATATCAGAAATTTTTACTTTATTTGGAGAAAATGAATTTAGAAAAATTGAGAAAAAAAAGATAGTTGAATTAAAAAATTTTGATAAGCATATAATTGCATGTGGTGGTGGTGCAGTAATTGATCCTGAAAATGTATCAAATCTTAAACTCAATTCAATGTTAATATATCTAACTGCAGAACCAAAAACAATCTTACAAAGGCTTGAGCAGGATGATACAAGACCTTTATTAAAAAATGGAAACAAATTAACAAGTATTGAAGAAATACTTGGTGCAAGAAGAGAGGCCTATCAAAGAATTTCGGATATTACAATAGCAACTGATTATAAGACTCCTGAAGAAGTCGCTACGATTATTTATAATAAATTAGGGGAGATAAAATGAATATTATTATTAAACCATCAAATCTTTTTGGCTCAATAAGGGTTCCTTCATCGAAAAGTATGACTCACAGAGCTCTAACTCTTTCAGCAATCTCCGATGGCGTTTCGATTATTAAAAACCCATTAACTGCAGAAGACACTGACGCGACTGAACGCGTTTTAGTAAACCTTGGCATAAAAATTGATAAAAAAGATAAGGAATGGAAAGTTACTGGTGGTGAGTTACATTCCTCTAAAAAACCTCTTGATTGTGGAGAGTCTGGTACAACCCTTAGAATAATGACAGCAGTATCTTCACTTGTAAAAGGAGAAACAACATTAATTGGCGGACCATCGCTTTCAAAGAGACCAATTGGGCCTTTAACTGATGCTTTGAAAATGATTGGTGTTGAGGCATCATGTCATTTAGGTTACCCTCCAACAAAAATTCATAGTTCAGGAGTAATAAATGGAGGAAAAACAATAATTCCTGGAAATATTAGTAGTCAATTTATTTCTGCCCTTTTAATTATTTCACCACTTGCCCAAAAACCAATAATTATTGATGTCACCACTCCATTAGAATCTAAGCCATATGTTTCAATGACTCTATCGGCAATGGAGAAATTTGGCGTTACATGTCAAGCATCATCTGATTTAAAATATTTTGAAACTCCATTAAAAAAGTATAAACCAACAAAAATCGATGTAGAAGGTGATTGGTCATCAGCAGCCTACATGCTTGTTGCAGGAGCATTGTCGGGCGAAGTTTAT
>VGJH01000112.1 GCA_016867505.1 Candidatus Bathyarchaeota archaeon | reverse complement strand
TATTCCAAACCATGGAAAGACTAGACTGAAACCTGGCATGAAGTCTGCAGGATAAGATGAAGCTGATTCAACTCCTGTTATTCCCGCTGATTCCATTCTTATAAGCATCTGTGAACCATAATGCCTCTGCTCTGTCCAAACTAATGGATCAACTATTTCATTTAATGGATTTGAGTTAGGTGGAACATAAAACCTTGCACCTGTGTTTCCCATTTGATGTGTATCTAGAAATGCTTGTGGGAACCACTCTTTCAGGAATGTTTTGCTCATTATTTTTGTTTCGATTTGAGTTAAAGTTAATGCATCTCTGTTATTGTCGTGACCTACATATTTATGATAGAGGTAGGGGAGGCTGCTTCCTTCGTATTCTGTTCCTAAATGTTTATTGTACCAGTCCACTGTCATTATTTGTCCATCAGGGTTTGCACAAGGATAAAGAAGCAAAACTACTTCATCTCTAATTTTTTTTGTTAATGTATCTTCTTTCGTAATTAATTCATATGCTAATTCTGGACTGACTTGAGTGCCTCCCACTTCTGAAGCATGGATACTCATCGTCATTCCAACGACAGCTTTTCCTTTCTCAATGATTCTATCTGCGTCTTTTTGTTTAAGGTTTTTAGGGTGACTAATATTCCAGCTTTCCTGCTTAATTTTGTCTAGTTTTTGAATGTTTTGAGACGAACTAATGTATACTAAAATCATAGAGTTGCCTTCGGTACTTTTTCCCGCTTCCTCAACCTTGATTCTATCAGAGTTTTCGTTTAAGTGCCAGAAGTAATCAACAATTTTGTCCCATCTTAAAAGAGTTTTATCAGTTCCAGGTTTAACTCCAAAAAATTCTTCGGGTGTTTTAATTTTCCCAGCCATTTCTTTCACAAAGCGTACAAGATGCTTTCACTTTATATAAAACCGTTGGGCAGGTTATGATAACTTTTAATAATTATTATCATTTTTTATGTCTTTTTATTTTAATTTAGTCAATTATCCTATTAGTACGAATCTGAGATAAGTGACTTCGATAAAAAATATTTTTTTAAAATTTATTATTTACATATATCTATTAGTAATGATTACCATTTATCTATATGTATCCTGTTTTCATTGAATCTATTTGATTGAGCTTTTTCTTCAGCTGGATAACCAAGTGATACGATACAAAATGGAACGATGTTATCAGGTAGATTAAACAACTTTTTTAATCCTTCTACAAGCACTATTTGGGGATATACTCCCAACCAAACAGATCCTAATGCTGTAGCAGAGAGCAAAATGTTTTGGGTCGCAGCTGAACAATCTTGAACCCAGAATCCTGTTCCTTCTTCAAGCTCTAAATCTCCGCAAACAAGTATTGCGTGAGATGCTGTTAAAAGCATCTTGGAATAGGGGTGAAATTTGGGTATTTCTTCAAGCACTTCTTTTTTTGTAATTACTATGAAATGCCACGGTTGTTTATTATGAGCTGAAGGAGCAGCCATAGCTGATTCTAGTAGGATCTTAATTTCTTCATTCGATATTTTTTTATCGAGATATTTTCTAATACTTCTCCTATTTTTAATAACCTGCAAAGCTTTCATAACTAAAACATTATAACAAATAATTATTAAAAATTGTTAAATTTTTTTAGTTTCAGGGTTCCATTTATACAAGTATAATGTATGAGTTTGATTACCTTCTTTAATTTTAATTATGTTATTTGGGTTCCATCTAATCATAGGAAAATTATGGGTGACTACTCTAGCTCCTTTTTTAAGCTCATTTTCTAGCTTAACTCTGATTCTTTCGTTTGATCTGGTTGTAAGATATAAAGTAACAACATCCGCTGATTCTAAATTTGCTTTAAAAATATTATCATGGATGAAGATGACTGATTTGGTAATGCCTAATTCTAATATTTTATCTCTGGATTCTTCTATTAAGCTAAGTTTGTGTTCTATCCCGACCCCTTTTGCACCAAATTCTTTAGCTGCCATCAAAACAATTCTGCCATCTCCGCTACCTAAATCAAAGAGGATTTCCCCATCTTTTATCTGAGCTAATTCTAACTTTTTTCTAACGACGTAATATGGTGTTGGTATGAATGGTGCAAGTGAGTTAGAGTTTTGACGCAATGTGCTTCTAATGAGATTATTTACTATTACGTTTTAAAGATGCTCTTTTATTGGTTATAATGAAATTATGATTTTAACCATGTTCTCAAATAATGTATATAATTACTTGAAATTATATATAAAATTGTTATATCTTTTAAATTTAATGCAATGATAATTGTTTATTATCAAATCTTTATTATAATTACTGCTATATACATAAGGTTTTTATATAAATTGATGGACCCTTAAGAGAAATGAAAATAGAAGAAATTTCAATTGATGATTTAAGAATTAGTGATTTGAATATCCATAATGATGTAAATTTTGGTGATGAATAAGATGAGGAATTTTCTAAAAATATTGAATCTCAGGGCTTACTTCAACCTTTGGTAGTTAGAAAAAAGGATAGTTATTATGAAATTTTGATTGGGATGAGACGTTTTCTGAGTTTAAAACAAAAAGGAGTAAGCTCTGTTGCTTGTATAATAAAAGAATTTGATGATGATGAAGCAATTGATGCCAGTATAAGTGAAAATGTTTTCCGAAAAAATGTTGATCCTATCACTTTAGGTAGATGGATTAAAAAAAGACTTGATGACGGGGACATGAGTTTAAATGAATATGCTAAAAAAATTGGTAAATCCAAATCGACATTGAGTGAATGGTTAAGAATGAATGATTTAACCTTTGATATACAATCAGAGGTACAAAATGCGAGAATCCCTTTTATATATGCTTTAAAGGTTGCTAGAATGGGTTTAAGTTCAGTAGAAGAAAAACAATTGGCTTTAATTTCCCGTGAAGGTGGATTCGAAGCATTCAAAAAAGCAGTTGATCAGTTATCAACTGTTCGAGAAAAAAGGGGATCTCCGAAAGGCCTAAAAGTAATTAGAATAAACTTTGGTAAAGAATCATCCGAACATGATAAATTAAAACATCTTGCAGAAACTAAAGGTTTAGAAGTAAGTGATTATTGTCTTGAAGTACTAAAAGAACATGTTCGATCATCGAACCCTTAGATATTAAATATCATCCTTTTCTGATGAAAAGATTAGTTCTGTCAATGAATGAATAATTAAAGACGAAATGAAGTCAGATTTACTAATATTCGCTAAATTGCAGTAGTTTTCGATTATATTATGGAAGGGTACAGGTAAATCTATATCGATTTCAAGTTTTTCTATTATTTTAAAATGATGAGCTGAAAATTTTTTTTGGAATAATTCTTTAATCAATTTAAATCCATATATTCTTATGGTTATGATATATGGTTATAACATTTTTCATAGTTATTATTTATTTTTTTAGCATAAACTATTGGTTTTATCTATTCTTAAAAAATTTTATTACTTCCAATAATACTCATTATTTAAATAAATGATAATACAATTTTAAATATTAGAATAATAGATATCTCAATGGATTAATATGAGGAGTTATATTAAAGTATATGGGCCTCCTTTGGTTAAAGCCATTAGAGCCCTAGAAAAAATTGCTATTGAACTTCCTGAAGTATGTATAATGAATTATTTTCTTGATGATGCAATTTCGGTAGGTACAAACCCTGAAAGAATGAGGGAATATTTTGATGCATATGATAAGCTTGATGCAATTCGATGCAGTAATATCATTAGCAAATCTGGTGATTCTCTAGGTGAGTACGACTTTTTCTTTGAATGGTTTACGAATCCAACTAATGAACAAGTATTATTATTAATTGAAAAAATCGACGAAGCGTTGACTGATGTTGGTGTTAAATATACTATAACAACAAAATAACCCTTTTTTTATTTTAGTATAGGTTTTTATAAGGTTCTTATATTTAAAAGAAAAAACTTTATTATGTTTGATGATGATACAAGTTGAACTTCATGTCGGGTACCAAAAAAAAAGTTGATATGAAATATGCTTTAGTTACTGATGTGGGTAGTACTACTACAAAAGCAAGGTTTTTTCATATAAATGATAAAAAAGAGTGGCGTTTTCTAGTTGCGGGGGAAGCACCAACTACTGTTGAAGCTCCTTATGAGGACGTGACTTTAGGTGTAATTAACGCTGTTAGGGAAATTGAAGAGATTACTGGAAAAAAAATATTAAAATCTGATGGGACTGGAATAAAAACTCCCTTTGAGAAAAATGAAGGGGTTGATGTTTATTGTACCACTAGTAGTGCAGGAGGAGGTCTTCAGATGATGGTTGCTGGATTAATCTCCTCTATGACTGCAGAGAGTGCCAACCGTGCTGCATTAGGAGCTGGCGCTATAGTAATGGACATTCTTGCAGAAGATGATGGTCGACAGCCTTTTGAAAAAATAAAACAAATACGAAGTCTACGTCCTGATATGATTCTATTAGCTGGTGGAACTGATGGAGGTGCAGTAGAACAGGTTGTAGCTATTGCTGAGTTAATCAAAGCCTCGGAACCTAAAGCAAGATTGGGCGCATCATATGAATTACCCTTTGTATATGCCGGAAATAGAGATTTAAGAAACAAAATTACAGATATGTTAGATAAAACTTTTGCCTTAATCATGGTTGATAATATTAGACCTGTTTTAGAAATGGAAAATACAGAGCCAGCTAGAAGAGCAATACATGAACTCTTTATGGAACATGTAATGAGCCATGCTCCAGGTTATCAAAAGTTAATGACTTGGACAGAAGAAGATATAATGCCAACTCCTGCAGGAGAAGGTTTAGCTATACAATTAATTGCTAAAACCTATAACCAAAATGTATTGGGCGTAGGTTTA
>VGJH01000111.1 GCA_016867505.1 Candidatus Bathyarchaeota archaeon | reverse complement strand
ATTAGGCCAATATGGTGTAGCTGCATCATGACCTTCTGCTAATTTAAAAAGCTGGTCAATGACTTGTTTATTTAAAAAAGGCATATCATTTCCAATAAGAATACAGTATTTTCCCTTAGCGCTTTTCAAACCACTATAAGCGCCAATAATTGGCGTGCCAGAATTCACTTCATCAATAATAATTTTTTCTTTTACACCAATTTCATAATAGGATTGCTTTTGGCTTTGTGAACCTACTACGACGATGACTTCATTAACGCATTCAGAAATTCTAGCAATTACATGTTCAATTAATGGTTTACCACCAAGAATCTGAAGACCTTTTTCGGTCCCAATTCTTGTTGATTTTCCACCTGCAAGAATAATAGCTGAACGCATCATCAATCTTAAACCATTATCCCACTTCTTAAAGTAAATAAATTTTGGTAGGTTAAGGATATAAAAAAATAATTATTGGTGAAGGGGAAAAAATTTAAAAAATAATATATACCATTAACAATTTTATTACAAATTATAACTAATTTTAAGATTAAAATTGATGTGTTTTTTTAATAACCTTGTTTATTTAATATAAAAATGTTACAGAATTATGAGAATATATTACCTAATTAAATTATGAAAATAACTCCATTAACTATCTTTGAAATGAAATGCCTATCCGCGAATACACATACTTCATACTAAAGGTGAATTTCATGAGTGGTTCATTTGATAAGCGTTGGGAAGGCACAAACCAGCCCCCCCTAGCAACAAGAGTAAAAAACATGGTGCGTCAGCCTCCTCCACTTAAGCCCCGCCTTGATGCTGCTATTAAACGCATTAACATTCAACTAACTAAACTTGATCAAGAATCTAATCGATTCAATGAAAGGGATAAGTCTCTCTTCAACAAAGTTGTGGAAGCTTATGCTGCACATGACACACAGAGAGCAAACATCTATGCAAATGAGCTTTCTGAGTTACGTAAAATGGCTAAAATGACAATGAATGCGAAATTGGCTCTTGACCAGATAGCCTTGAGACTGGAAGGATTAACTGAGTTGGGAGATATAGCGCATACATTGCTTCCTGTCATAGGGGTAGTCAGAGATATTAGAAGTGGCATGGCTTCAGTTAACCCGATGATTTCTAGAGAACTAGGAGAAATCAGTAACATCCTCAGTGGAATCGTAATGGATGCTGGATCAACTTCAGGGCTATCCATAAACTTTGAGTCAGCTAATGAGGATGCCAGAAAAATCATGGAGGAAGCAGCCACAGTAGCTGAAAGTAAGATGAAGGATACTTTCCCTGAGTTACCAGGCAGACAACCAATTGGTTGATTAACATTTCTTTCTTTTTTTAAATTAAAATTTTGTATAACCAACTAACAAGTGATGCTGTTAAAGGTATTCCTAGATTATCATTAAAATTAATTGGCAGCATTTCAATAAACATTCCAGCTGAACACCCCATCAAAACCTGATATGGATCAATGAAGCTGATACAAACAATTATTGAAGCTAATAATCCAATAAATGTTCCTTCGATTGACTTTTTGGGATTAAATGGATTTGGTGTTTTTTTATTAAGAGATAATCCGACTAGAGAAGCAACTGGATCTCCGATTGATAATGTTAGGATACCAATCATTGCATTGGTAAAGGGAAATAAGGTTAAAGTGAGAAAGACACTAGTTGCGTACCATAAGGGTGTACTCACTATACTTTTTTGTTCATTGTCTGTTGATGCTTTGTTAACTATCCATGTGAAGGGTTGTATGGTTTTACCTGAAAGCCGGAGATACTCTGCTACTACATAAATTATAGCTAGGGTTAGAATCAATATCTGAGCGGTTAATAATCCATATAATTTCACTATTAAAAGAATGAAAGCTCCAAGAGAATGAATTAGCTTCCTAAGTATAATATTCCTGTCAAGCTCTTTCATTTTAAATTAAGAATAATGTTTTTACACCTAAATATTTTGATATTGATATTTAAATAATTTAAAAAAATTTGTTATGCGCTTTCTTTCATTTTTCGATAGAAAGCGTAGTCAACATACTCTCTGAAGGGATTCTCTACTTGCTCTTTCATTGTTACTAGTCTATTTCTTTTCTCTTCGTTTTTTGGTGTTACTGTGAATATGTAACTATCGCTTCCTGCTCCTGAACCGTAGCTTGTCATCAATATTTTGTCTCCTGGGAAAGCAATGTCAAGTATTGCAGCTAGGCTGGTTGGGCAGCTTCCTGAATAGAGGTTACCAATTTTTTGCCCAACTAATCCTGGTTCAATCTGAGTTTTATCAAAACCAACTTCAGTTGCAGCTCTCACTGGGAATTGAGCATTAGGGCTGTGACAGATTACGTACTGAATATCCTTTGGTGTAAGACCAGATTTTTCTAGGCAGGCTTTCATGCTTGTCTTAACATGTTTGAAATATGCTGGTTCACCTGTGAAACGACCTCCGTGCCGTGGATACTTCTCATGTTCTCTTCGGTAGAAGTCTGGAGTGTCACTGGTGTAACTGACATAATGGTCTAAGGTTGCTATCACATCTCTTCTGCCAAAAATGTATGCGGTTGCGCCTGCTCCAACAGTATAGTCTAATGCGTCGCCTGGAGCAGCTTGGCTGTTATCAGATCCTATAATCATTGCGTATTCTCCGCCAAATTGGGGATAGTTAACTAATGCACATGCATCGATGTACATGTCTGTAGCTGCTTTACATGCGAATTGTGTATCAACTCCTCCTGAAAAGAAGCCATCCTCATACTTTTCACCGAGTTCCAGTGCTTGAGTCACGGTAGCCATAATTGGTTTAACAGCGTAGGTTGGGCTTTCTGTTCCAACGTGAACCTTCTTAATGTAGCTGCTGTTTAAAGCTGCATGTATTAATGCTCTTTTACCTGCTTCAACTGAAAAAGTCGTGGTGTCTTCATCAGCGTAGGGCAGGGTTCTTTCCTTTACTCCTGCAGCTCTATCGCCTTCATTCTTGATACGGTATTTGGGAATGTAAGCACCATAACCAACGATGCCTGGTCTTTCGATTTCTTTAGATGGCTGGATCTCAGTGTATTCTTGGTAGGGGTAATACTCATCTGCAAAACTATAGTTCAGACTCGAATAGTATACTAAACCATCCTCACCATCAGCATACAATCTTCGGAACCTTGGAACTAAGGGTCTGTCAATGTATTTACTAATATCAGCTGTCTCTGAAGGTGTGTGATCAGTTACTCTACCAGGAACTCTGAATCCATCATTGAACTCAATTAAACATGAGAGATAAGAGTCAAGATACTTGAACTTGTTTGTAGGCGCAGAGATCACTGAACCAGAGTAAAAGGATCCTTTTTCGTACAAATAATCGTGTTTAATCATTTTACTTGCACGGCCTTCATTGTTGCAGAAGCTTTTTGGTGGGAAATACACGCTTCCACATACACCACATTTTGATGCAGTTATTCTGTAATCTGTAAGAGACTGTCTTCTCGCGATTGGTTCACTCATTTTTTTACCTCCCAAGAATGTGGACTGTGCAAATTGCACCAGTTCCACCAATATTATGGCATAAAGCAGTGTTTAAGCCACTTTCAACTTGTTGTCCACCAGCTTGACCTCTAAGCTGAACCCAAGCTTCATGAAGCTGTCTAACACCCGTGGCTCCAACGGGATGTCCATCAGCTTTTAAGCCACCTCCAGGGTTAACAATCAACTCGTTTTGCTCATTTATGTATGGTGTATGCTTTTTTGTTTTTCCGGCTTCGTAGCTTTCATAGATTCCTTTCCATGCGGTTCCCTTTTCATAGTAGCCTGAGTCTTCTAGGAACATGACTTCCTCTACGGTGAAGCAGTCGTGGACTTCTGCTATCTGGATGTCTTTGTATGTGAGGTTTGTTTCTTTGAATGCTGCAGCTGTAGCTAGTTTTGTTGTTTTGATGCTGGTTATGCTTTCCCTTGTGTATAGGGATACATCGTTTGTTGCTTGCTGACTAGCTAATATGTAGATTGGTGTATCGGTGTAGGTATGAGCTTTCTCAGGGGTTGTTAGGATAAGCGCTGCTGCACCATCTGATACAGGACTACAGTGGAGAAGTCTGACTGGGTGAGCTACTAAACTAGATTTTTTGATTGCTTCGGGCGTGAATTCTCGTCTAAACTGAGCGTATTCATTCTTGATAGCGTGATGATGATTCTTTGAAGCAACCATAGCCATGGCGTCTTCACATTCCTGCTTCCCTTCACCATAATCATACATGTATCTCGCCATCATGGTTGCGTATAATCCTGGGAAGGTGTATCCTGCACCGAATTCGTTGGGATCAGCTGCAAACATTAAATCATCGCTTATCTTGTTGCTTCGGTCAGTCATCTTCTCGAATCCACCTACCAGCACAGTATCATATTGTCCACTGCGTATTGCCATACATGCATTATAGATAGCTGAACCACCAGAAGCACAGGCTGCTTCAGTCATGGTTATTGGAACATTCAGTCCTAATTCCTTAGCCATGTGACCAGGAACTAAACCCATCTTGTTTGTGGATTGGTACAGGAAGCTACCAAAGTAGCATGCTTCTAACTGGTTCCTATGTATGCCCTTATCAACTGACTGCATACAATTCAGTCCAGCATCAAACAGAAGCTTCTCAGGATCATCGTACCATAATTCACCAAATTTAGTTCGTCCAGCACCAACAATAGCTGCTATTGGTTTACTCTGATTAATGGTCATAACAGCCACTGAATGCGTTGAAGACTTAAAGGTTTTCGTTAATTAACGGATCAATCATCGACGATTGTTGAAGTTTTATCCTTTTTTTACGACGAGAAAATACAAGCAAATTATCTCATAAAAATTTATTATAAATAATTG
>VGJH01000110.1 GCA_016867505.1 Candidatus Bathyarchaeota archaeon | reverse complement strand
ATCTTCAAGAATTGCGTTTCTTGTTCTATGCATTGATAATTTGATATCTTCTATACTTCTACCCAATGCTAAAGCTAGTAACTGAAGATAGAAGAGAGTGGGGGTTTTCCACTCATTTTTTTTCCCATGCGAAGTATAAAGGTAACTTCTATCAAATTGGTTAAAACATTGTGGACAGATTACAGTTAAAAAATCAGCTTTAGCTCTAGAAATAGAATTAAATTTTTCTTCTAATAATCTTCCAGCAGATTCTCTTTGACCATAATTTGTTAAGGTCCATCCACAGCAAACAGTTTTTTTATCCCAGTAAACAGGTTGCGCCCCTAACGCTTCCACCAACCTATCAAGATTAGTTGGATCAAGAGGGTTATCAAAACCCATCACATTGGAAGGATTAAGAATATGACACCCCGTATGGCATGCAATCTTAATATTATTGAGTGGTTTCTTAACTTTCGATTTAATTAAATTGATCCCAACTTCATCCAAAAGAACTTGAGCAAAATGCTTCACACGTACATTACCTGAAAAAACATGGTTAGTTTGCTCCAATATTTCATTTACTTTTCCCCTTAATACAGAATTTTCCTTTAAAACGTGGTTTGCTTTTTTAAGAGAATATGTGCACCCGTTACATAAAGTAATTATATTAAGTCCCTTCTCTTCAGCAATACTAATATTTCTTGCAGATATTGCTAAACCAGTTATATTGTCTGCGAGGAAACCAACTGGTTCTGGGCAGCAAGTAAAATCGTTTATTTCAACAAGTTCAATCCCTAACTCAGGTAGAACATCACGTGCGATTAATTCTAAATGGGGGAGCCTTACAGGTATAAAACAACCTAAGAAAAGCGCATACTTCAACTTGATGCCTTCTCAAGTTTTTGTAATAAACCAGTTTTCTCATTAATTAATAAAAGTTCAGAAATTCCACGGGCATCAATTGATTTTAAATTTAGTTCAGTCCTAAGATTTTCTGTAGTTCTAGTAATTTGGAAAGCATAACCCGTTGACATAATCTGTTTTAATTCTAGTTTAATCAATTCATGAATTAACCCATTTCTTAAAGCATCATACTTTAAGGCCTCAATATAACTTATTGGAGAAACTTCATAGGGACAAACTTCCTCACATTTATGGCAACTAACACACAGCCATATGTTAGGATTGGATGACTCATTTTTTGAGCCAAGACAATCATATACAAACGTGTATTTAGGATCAAATTGAGGATCATACATTACGTGACAGCAATAATTTACGTTACAACACGCACCACATTTTAAACAAATTTCAGCAGTAACAAAAGGATTAACATTTTTTGTTTCGGGGTAAGAAGCAAGTATAACCAAAGTTACCCAAATTTATTATGTATTTGTAGTTTTTATATTTATTACATTAAAATTCTAGATTATTATAAATATAATTTTAAAAATTACTAATTATTACTATACGGGGGACATAAACTTGGAAATTTGATAACTATCTAAAGTAGATTATTAATTTTTTTAACAAAGTTATGGTTGCTTCACTGATTTATATAAGCGGGATCCATAATATGCCTTCATGAAGGTTCTTTTTGTTGAACCACCTAAGGAAGTCTGGTTCATTATGGGAGAATATCTCCCTCCGCCTTATGGGATTATTCAGGTTGGGGCATATCTTGAGCGTGAGCTCCCTGATGTTGAGGTGGAGATCCTTGATTGTAATGCTATGGGGGTTGAGTGGGAGGATTTAAGCATGTATATTATTAAAACAAATCCAGATATTGTTGCTTCTAGTAGTCTTGCTGCTTGTAATACTTATATCACTGCGAAAACCCTTCAAATAGCTAAGAAAGCTAAATCAACTGTTTTCACAGTGACTGGTGGAGTTCCATTCTCAGCGGTTGCTAAAGAATCTTTAATGAGATATCCAGAGATTGACGCCATCGTTCAAGGAGAGGGTGAGGTAACATTTACTGAGTTAGTAAAGGCCAGGAGAGATGATACAGCTCTCTCAGAAGTGGATGGACTCACTTATAGGGAAGGTGATGTAGTTCACATGAATCATGAGAGACAGCTAATTGATGACTTGAACAATTTACCTTTTCCAGGGTATCATCTAGTCCATGATACGGTGCATAAGTACCATTTCTCAGCTATGACAGGGATAAAAGTGCCTTTTGGTTTCGTGGAGGGAAGCAGGGGTTGCCCACATAGATGCACTTTCTGCACTCAGTGGCGGCACTGGTGCGGTAAGTGGAGGCTTAAAACTCCATCAAGGATCGCTGATGAGATGGAGTACATCTATAAGGAGTTTGGTATCAAGTTCATCTGGCTCACAGATGACAACTTTGGTGCAGGAGACAGAGGAGTTGAACTAGCGGAAGAGCTTCTGAAAAGGAGACTTGGTGAAGATTTTTTATGGTTCACTCAGATGAGGTGCGATGATGTAGTTTCTATTAAAGACTCATTGCCAAAAATGAAGCGGGCTGGTCTCCAGTGGGTTCTGATTGGTGTTGAGAACCCAAGCACAAGCACCCTTGAACATTACAATAAAGGCATTGAACCTAGTCAAGCATTTGAGGCTATTCAGGCATTAAAAATGAATAACATATTCACTCAAGCCATGATAATAATAGGTGATAGGCAGGATACACATAAGTCAGTAGCTGAGGTAAGGAGATTCGTCTCAGAGCTTGATCCAGACTTCGTCATATATTCTGTGTTGACTCCATTCCCAGGTACCGAGGTCTATGATGAAGCAAAAGCTAATGGCTGGATAAAAGACAACAATCTATTCAACTACGATATGGCTCATGCGGTCATGGGAACAGAGACTATGACGATGCAAGAGGTCCAGGAGGAGCTGTATAAATGTTATAATAGCTTCTACGGTGGTTGGAGTAGGAGGCTGAAAGGGATGTTTTCTAATAATGAGCTGAAGAGAAGAGTGTATTGGCATATGGCTAGGCGTGGAATATTGACTCAACTAAGAACCCTTTTTTGAAAACTCGATTTAGGTTAGAGTATTTTTTCTTTAAATTTTTTTATAATGCTCATCTAGGAAAGTTTTAAATTATTTTTATGTTTTTATTGATCAACTCTTTATTTACTAGATTGGGTGGAATTTCTCCTTTAAAGTAAGATATTAAATTGATTGCTACTAACTCTGACATTTTTTGACGTGTTTCATAGCTTGAACTGGCAATGTGAGGAGCCACTACAAGGTTTTCTAGTTTAAGGAGGGGATTATCTGATGGTGTGGGTTCCTGTTCAAAGACATCAATCGCAGCACCAGCAATTTTATGGTGCACAAGAGCATCGAATAGGGCTTTTTCGTCCACTACTGGACCTCTTGAAGTGTTTATTAAGTATGCAGTTTTCTTCATGAGACTCAGCTTCTCCTCATTCACTAAGTGTCTTGTTTCTATCATTAATGGGACATGGACACTTACGAAATCTGGCTCACTGAATACTGTTTTTAGATCCACTCTTTTAGCATTCAGTTCTCTCTCCATTTCTGGGCGTGGAGCAACATCATAGTAAAGTATCTTCATGTTGAATCCTTTCGCTCTTTTCGCTACAGCATAACCTATTCTTCCTGCTCCTACGATTCCTATGGTTGCACCATTAACATCTCTACCTTGCATGAAACTTGGATGCCAACCAACCGTCCACTTTCCCTGACGGACATAATTATCTGCTTCAACGACTCTTCTAGCTACTGCTAGGAGTAATGCAAAAGCATAGTCTGCAGTTGTTTCAGTGAGTACCTCAGGAGTGTTTGTCACATATATCCCCCTTCTAGTCGCTTCAGCCACATCGATGTTATCAAAGCCAACAGCCATCTGAGAAACAATTCTTAATTTAGGAGCTGCATCAAAGAGGTCTCCATCCACCTTATCAGCTACATTTGATGCGATTGCTTCAACATCACTAATATGCTCCTTTAACTGATCCTTTGTTGGTGGAATATACTCCCTCCATACCTCAGCATCAAAATTCTCTAAAATCAAAGATAAGCCTCTGTCAGGGAGTTCCCTAGTGACATAGACCTTATGTTTAGGAGTTTTTATCATCAATGTATTCAAAGAAACATTAACACCTCAATTTATGATGTTTTGCATTAAAATCAGTATTAAAGGGAGCTAATCTACCAAAAACCACCTAGCAGTACAAATGATAAACTAAAAGTATATTGAGGGCTTAGCTTTAGGAAAGGCCATGGAGGATAAACCCAATAGACTCATCAACGAATTAAGCCCGTACCTTCTACAACACGCAGATAATCCTGTTGATTGGTGGCCATGGACAGATGAAGCATTCCAGTTAGCAAAGCAACGTGATGTACCTGTTTTCCTAAGTATAGGATACTCTACCTGCCACTGGTGCCATGTTATGGAGAAGGAGAGTTTCACTGACCCAGATGTAGCCAAGCTCCTCAATGATGCTTTCGTATGCATTAAAGTCGATCGAGAGGAACGGCCAGACATCGATGCAACATACATGATGACCTGCCAACTGCTCACGGGAAGTGGAGGATGGCCCTTAACCATCATAATGACCCCTGATAAAGAACCATTTTGGGCAGGAACCTATCTACCTAAAAAGACCCGTGTTGGTGTAACTGGTTTAACAGAATTAATTCCAATGATTCAGGAGCTTTGGAAAAAACAAAGGTACCGAGCAACAACAATAGCCACCGCTTTAACAGAGAGTTTAAACAGAAGTGAAGTAGAACATCCAAGCTCTAAACTAAATAAAAGAATTTTAGATGACGCATTTAATCAGCTTCTAGAAGATTATGATGAAACAAACGGAGGTTTTGGTGGAGCACCAAAATTCCCTTCACCGCACAGACTTATTTTCTTACTAAGATACTGGTTCAGGACAGATAATGAGAATGCATTAGC
>VGJH01000109.1 GCA_016867505.1 Candidatus Bathyarchaeota archaeon | reverse complement strand
ACTTCATGCTCAATAAAATAAAAGTAATAATCGAAGACATTATTCGAAGTAATATTGATGAAAAACTAAAAAATTCGGTTGGTGACCTAAAAATTGGTGTGAAGCTTCCTTCAATAAGTGTCGAAAACATCAATTTAGAATTCAATGAAATTGGTGTTGGACGAAAAATTGAAGCAGATGATAAAGTCATTGACCTTTTTAATGGGGATAATGAGAAAAAAGAATTCAAGCTGAAGGAACTGCCTCTTAAGCCAAATGTTGTTGTTGAATATCCACTTGGAAAACAACTAAACGATTCTAGTTATAATATTGATTATGTGAGTGGAATTGTTAAATTTAAAGAACCGCCGGAAAAAGGTAAAAACAACTTAAAAATTTCATATAATAAGCCAATCGAGGTACGTGGAATCAAATTAAGCATGCTATTCAACGTCAATATCTGGGCTGAAGATGAAGTTGAGCGTGATGACATTGTGATGAAAGTAGTAGAGATAGTATTCAAGAATGAAGAAATACTCAATACGCAACAGATATTCATTAAACCAATCAAAGGATATAATATGAAATCGGAACAAGTGCCTAAACAACGTTATGGAAAAATCTTAGAGTATCAGATAGAATCAGAGCTAGAGGTATTAATGCCATCAAGCAGAATAGAGAAAATTGAAATATCAAAACCAGAAAGAATCCAGTAATTATTTTTTCTTTTATCACATTTTCAAATTATTGATACGAATTATATCCTATGAAATTTAAAGGAACTTTAATTTTAACTTTGTCGAATAAAATGACTTGATAAGCTCATATTATAAAACTATATTCTCGCTTCATAAAGAAATTAAATATTATCAACATTACAATTTCCTATGGATTCCACTAAAGAATCAGAGTTATTCGGTATAGGTATGTTTATTCTAATTCTTTTATCCACCTCAGTAGTCTTTGTTTCACCATATATTTTTGGAATCCTTAATTACCAGCAAAATCAACAGTTGAAACCTGCTTCCTTCATGGTTAAGGATCTTAAGATTGAGCCCAAAGAAGTTTTATCAGGTAATAACGTCACAGTGTCAGCTATTATAAGTAATGTTGGTGAAAAAAGTGGACAATATAATGCAGAATTATTTGTTGATGGAATCAAAGAAAAAACAGCAGACTATGACGTAATGGCAGGTTCATCAGTGCCAATAGAATTCAAAATTGTTGGAAAAGCTGAAGGAGAGTATACTGTTAAACTTGGAGATCAATCAAGCATATTTAAAGTAATTTCAGCTGGGCCAGCTTTATTCACATTAACAGAAATAATCGTCAACCCTGTTAAATGCCGACCCGGAGAGAATGTGACAATTGATTTCATGGTAAAGAACTCAGGTGGCTCATATGGATCTTATGATTGTAAAGTATATGTTGATAGAAACTATGTAGACACAGCAACAGTTAGCTTGATACCTAATCAACAAGAATGGATTAGAATGAGTTACAGTACAAACTCTATTGGCGGACACTTAGTGCAGATTGCCGATAAGTCAGCTGTATTCACTGTAGCCACGGATGCACCATCACAAAACACGCCAACAGGCGGACAAGACATCTCATTCGCCATGTGGATTGTAGGAGGAATAGGTGTATTAATTGTTGGATCAGTACTATTAGGGGTAGTTGCAGGAGCATTCGTAAATTCTGATAAATCAAGTAAACGCAGGAAATTCAAATACTAAATTATTATAAATAAAAAAAGGGAAACTTACTTTATTTTGAGTCTTCTCATCATTTCATTATCTTCATGATCAATGATATGGCAATGCCATACATAGCCGGGTCTTGTAGGATCAAAAGGAACAGTAACACTTACTTGGAGTGATAATTCAAACAACGAAGAAGGATTCATAATCGAGAGAGCTATAAAAACTAAAACTGGTTTTACATCATTCTCAATAGTTAAAACAACAGATCCAAATACAATTTCACTGATAATCTCTGAAAATGCAGGACAATATAAATATCGAATAAGAGCTTTCAAAGGAAATATTAATTCACAATACTCTAATGAAGTCATAGTAAAAGTTAGATGACTAACTTTTTCTTAGGTTAGTTTCTATTCTCATTATATGATAAGTAATCCAATCATCTTCTGTTTGATGGAAGGATCTATATTTCATTACTTCTTGAGAAACGCGGTCAGGTTTTTTAGTAAATTTTTCATGTTTTAATACTGAATACTTAAAATGACTCTTCTCTGGATCATACATTTTTTCAAGCCAATTGAGTAAATTGTTAAATTGTGGACTCTGAAGACCTATTTTTAAATCACTTAGCATTATCATTTCTTGAATCGGTTCATGCCCATGATAGAAGACTCTTCGAACATCATTTTCAGGTTTTTGTTCAAGATGCCAAAGCTGGAATTTTAAAGCCTGTTTGAAAGCTTCTCTATATTCAGGAAGGTCTGAATAGTATAAAGCACTCAAAGCAAAGTAGCTTGACCATGGACAACTCCTATCCCAGACTTTGTAAGGTGACATGGATCCATCTTTATGACCTTCATTTAACCACCCACCATCCTCACGTTGCCAACTAACCAGACGTCCAATACTAATACGAAACCTTGGATCAGATGAAGCGCTAACTCTTGAAAGGGCATCCATAATGATATTCATTCGACATGGATGGTTACTGGGATTATTATCAGAAGGTTTACCTAGTAGCCTGCGATCTTCAGTGATCACTCCATTATCCAACTGCCAGGAAAACACCCAATCAACAGCATTCTTCACTCTTGGATTGCTTATCGTGTATCCCATACCACCTAGAATTTTTAGGATCCAAATTGTCGTCACATATTTAGGGCTTACAGCAGTGTATCCACTTTTCTGAACATAACCAGGTGCTGAATGCCATGGGCCACCAGTGAACCAAGAGCCATCCATCTTCTGTTTTTCAAAAATATACTTACTTAACGGATCATTTTGAACTTGATTCCATAATTCAGTCATCGTTATACTTTCAGTCGATTCACCTAAAATTTTTAGATTTGTCATGTATTTAACTGGAGCTGATGCCTTTTCATTTAGCCAATTGAGACATTTTTGATACTCATTTTCACTTAGCATCAGATTTACACCAGAATAAGTGAGTTAGAAAAAGATTTGAAGTTTATTTTTTTTCTGTTACATTTCCTTTCTGATCAACTGTTAAGTGGAGAAATATTCCTTTCACAGTCATGAAATCAACAGTGACATCGTATGTGGGATAAAGAACAATGGAGTTTTTTATTGTTACTCTCCAAGGTCCACTACTATATTGAATGGCTTGATACCCCAAAATTTTGTCAGGTGTAAGATTTTTTATAGCCCATTCTTGGGGTAACACATAAGAAATTTTGAATTTTGTTACAAAATATTTTAAGGCAATATCTCTTGCAGTTTCGATGGTTAACGGTTCACGAATAGGTTTGGTATCATCTAAAACATATTTCTGATTTATTTCATCCCAAACGTTATCGACTATTGCTTGAATGACTTTTCCTTCAGTTACAACAACTCGTATAGTATGAGTAGTAATTTTTTGTGTCAAAAGCTTGTATCTTCCATATCCAGGATGTTCGCATTGAAATTCATATGTAACTTCCCAAGTGTAAAGCATACGTAATGGTGCGCTTTTAAGTAACTTAATTGAGGTTGTTATGCCATCAAATTTGAATGTAGTGCACTCAAACAAAAAGATTAGAGCAGTCTCTTCAGCTCCTTGTTGAGTATATAATGGAGTTTGGCTAATTTCATTCCATTTTCCATCAATTTCTGCTTTAAGTACACGATTATTTTCAATATGAACTATTAAAAGATGTGGTGAAATGACTTGTAATAAATTTTGTCCAGTTCTATCACCATAACCACTATGTCTACAGCTGAATCCAATCTGTACAATGTATAAAGTAGGATATTTTTCTAATTCAGAGACTTTAATAATTTTAATTGAATCCTCAATCCCATCAAACATAAATGTTGGAGCATTCTTCAGAAAATTTAAAGCGATAATACTAGATTTTTCACTACTTACAATTTGACTATTTTGCCAAGCATAAATACTTGCAGGAAAAATTAATGCAATTAAAATTAATGCAGCAAAAGTTGCATATCGTCTCATATATACCACATTAACAATACTCATAAAAAGATTTAATCCCATACATTAGAACACTAAATCTGATTATTAGAACAGAAAAAACTTGTAAAAAGAATCAATCGTTATTCAAATAATCGATATTTTTATTAATATTTAATCATAAACAAACTTGATAATAATGAGGGTTTTAAAGACACTAATTTTAATTATTATTACGTTTTCAATATTTTCTACTTATCCAGACTTTCTTGTTAATGCATCTTTACAAGTGGTTCTTGTTGAACCTCCTGTTAATGTTGAAGGAGTTCCCATTAATCCAACAATTATAGCATTTTTTCCTACTCCATTACTTGAAGAGACAGTTATTGTCGAAAACATTAAAATAAATAATGGAGAAATTCCAATAAATGTTCAAATTCACCTAAGTCTAACTGCGATTCAAATAATTCCTTTAACTCCTTTGTCTCCTGCAACTAAATATACTGTATCATTAAAAGAAGAAATTTCAGATATTATGGGAAACAAATTAACTGGAGGATATAACTGGAGCTTTATAATTGCTGGTCCAACAATTGATCAAATATTGGTTTCAGATACCCGCTGTGACATAGGAGCATCAGTTAATATTTCAGTCCATTTTAATTGGGGAAATGGTACAGATATTACAAGTGGAACAGTTTTTATTAAAGATACTGAAGCCCAAATTAATCAACAAGGTTGGGCAAATTATACTATAAAAAATATAATTTTTGGTAAAAATAATTACAATATTACAGGGATCGATTGTAATGGAATAAAA
>VGJH01000108.1 GCA_016867505.1 Candidatus Bathyarchaeota archaeon | reverse complement strand
ATGATGCTCCAGAAATTATTCATTTAATGGCGGACTCTTCAAAGAAAGCAAATGTTGGACCAATGGCTTCAGTTGCTGGAGCGCTTGCTGATTTAATGGTGAAAGCCATGGTAGACTCAGGTGCAAAAAATGCTTTAGTCGAAAACGGTGGAGAATCATCATTATTTTCGGATAGACCAGTAGATGTTGCTCTTCAAATTGGTGAAACTGAAATTTCTAAGAAAATTGGGTTCAGAATAGAGAAATTCCCAGCTGGGGTTGCTACTAGTTCTGGAGTATATAGTCATGCTTTCAGTTTTGGGGATGCAGAGGCAGTAACAATATTCGCTCAAAATGCAAGCCTTGCTGATGCTGCAGCTACCTCAACATGTAATGTTGTTAGGGGAAAAAATTATGAAAAAGCCATAAGAGAAGGAATTGAAAGAGCCTTAAGTATTGAAGGGGTACAAGGTGTTTTCATTTCGTATGGTAATTTAACAGGCTTTGGGGGGCAGATACCTCAAATATTAAAAATTGATTGAGGAGGATATTGAAGTGACATTAATTGTAGTAAAATATGGTGGATCTGTCTTAGATGGTGGGCCCGCAATAAAACAAGCTGCAAATACTATTAAACAAGAATTGGCTAAAGGCACTAATGTTGTTGTTGTAGCTTCAGCAATTAAAGGCGTAACAGATCAGCTTCTTTCAGCAGCATCAACAATATCAGATAATACTCCTTTAGATGTAATAGATCACATCATTGGACTTGGAGAAGAACAAAGTGTTCGACTCCTCACATCAGCCTTACATTCCATTGGGGTTGATGCAATAGAAGTCACTCCCAATTCACCAAGTTGGCCAATAATCAGTGATGAAAAATTTGGTGACGCTGAACCCATCTTATCAGAATGTAAAAATCAGATAGATGTGGGATTGAAACCACTATTAAAAAGAGGCAAAACCCCAGTAGTTTGTGGTTTTATTGGGAGGAGTACGAAAGGTAGAATTACTACATTAGGTCGAGGAGGAAGTGACACTACTGCAGTGATTCTGGCTTCATGTCTAGATGCAGAGGAGCTTGTATTAGTAAAGGATGTAGGTGGCATTTTTTCAGCGGATCCAAAAATTGTGTTAAATGCAGTAACTTTACCAGAGTTATCTGTTTGGGAAGCAGAACTGCTCGCAGCTACTGGTTCAAAAATACTGCATGAAAAAGTGTTTAAATATAAAAAAGATAATTTGCCAATTCGAATCGTGTCAAGAGAGCAAACCCTTTCAGGTGAAGGAACAATGATTAAAGGGACAATACCCGAATTTGATATTAAGAGATATGAAAAACCAGTTTATGTTATAACAATTCTAGGAAATCTTCTATCAAATGATAGTGATTTATCAAGAATTTCAAGTATGATAAAAATTGGGGGTTCGGAATTTTTATATGTCCAGAGTGATCAAAAATCGACATTTCTTATAATAAGTGAACCAGCTCAAAAAATTGTGCAAGAAATACATAATCTAACATTGAGTGATACAATTAAAGCATTATCTATTTCAAAAAGCTCAGCAATGTTTGAGATTCAACATAGAATAATTGACCCAGGTTTAATTTTAAAAAATATTATAGAAAAATTAGAAGTCAGCAATATTAAAATAAGCTTCAAAATGATTACCCACCAATCAACAATAATTATTGTTGATTGGGATAAAAAAGAATTAGTACAAAAAATCATTGAAAACCTGAAAAACTGTTCATAAATTTATTTAAAATATGATTAGTGTGTTTTTGTAATATCTATGTTAATTTTTCCTCTTTTTATCTTAGATTAGGCGACTGGTTTTTATGTTTGAAGATTAAGAGAATCGACATGAAGGGCGTCATTGGATTATTTTCTCATGATGATATTGCACGAAAGAGCCTTTACACATTATATGGTGTTCAACATAGAGGACAAGAAAGTTGTGGAGTTGCAGCTGCTGGAGATAGAAGTTTAAGATCATGGACCGGTGTAGGATTAATTTCAAAAGTTTTTGATGAGAAATACTCCTCATTTAATCATCCTGATGATTACATAGTGATTGGATGTGCATCTGGAGAGAATGTTTCTAATGGTGTACCTCCAATCGTGATTGAAAATGATCGTTTTAAGATTGCTTTGGCTCTTGATGGTTATTTACAGGTTGATAAAAATATTAGTTATGATAAAAAATTTGCAGAGAGCCTCCAAGGAAATCTTAGAGATGATGTAGTTGAAGCTTTCAAAGCAACTATGAGAAAATTAGACGCATCATATTTTTCTCTTGTAGCTGCTATACATGATAAAAAAGAAATGCATAGTTACCTCCTTGCTGCACGCGATTATAGAGGAATTCGCCCCTTATTTATCGCGAAAGCCAAAGAAAAACTCTTTATAGCTTCGGAATCTGCTGCAATCGAAGTATTAGAAGGTATGGGAGAGGTTTTCCAAGAGAAACGAGATGTAACCCCAGGAACAATAACTCTAATGAATAGCCAAGGATTAAAGGAAATTTTTGTCCAAGATTCAAAACCTGCAACATGTGTTTTTGAGTGGGTTTACTTTGCTAGACCCGATTCTGTGATTGAGGGAGTGCCAGTTCATATTGCTAGGAAAAAACTGGGACATGCACTTGTTAAAACATATGACCTAAAAACCAAATACAAATTAGAGAAAAGAAGCAGAGATGATTTCGCGGTTATTCCTGTACCTGATAGTGGACGTAGTGTCACAACAGGCGTAGCTGAAGCGTTAGACAAACCCGCAGATGAGGGCATTATAAAAAATGCATACCTTGGTCGAACCTATATAATTGATGATCCACTCTTCCGTAAAACTGCAAGCGATCTAAAACATAACGTAATTAGAGCATCTGTAAAAGATAGAACCATTGCCATATGTGATGATAGTATAGTTCGGGGTACAGTAAGTGAATCAGTTGCTAAGAGCTTAAGGCAAGCAGGGGCTAACCATGTGGATTTTCTTGTCAGTTATGCTCCAATATTCTACCCGTGTTTCAGTGACCCAGAAAACAAGCCTCTCGCAGCTAAACCATTTGAAGGTAAACCAGTTGAAGAAGTAGGAAGACTGGTTGCTGAAGGTTTGCCAAGTATAGATGAAGTCTACTATAATACACCAGAAAATATATTGAATGCTGTGGGATTAGTAACCAAAGTTTGTATTTATTGTAGTACAGGTAAAAATCCCTTTAAATAAAAATTTAGATAATCATAATATTTACTTTAAAAATAATAAACTTTTCATAATAATTCGCAGAGGATATAACCTTGATATGCTTTAAAGAATTTAATGGGTATACCTAGAGCTGTTACTGTTGTAGGATTCAAAGATGCGGGAAAAACTCAAGTAGTTGAAGCTATAGTCAAAGAATTAACATCTAGTGGTTATCGAGTTGCCACGATAAAGCACACTTCTGAAAACGTGTCATTTGATAAAGTTGGTTCAGATACATATAGGCATGCTCAAACTGGTTCTGTTGTTACAGTTATTACCTCGGATGATAATTCTGCAATCTTTTTAAAAAAACAAATATCATTTAGAGAAGTATCTGAGCTTTTTCCTACAATTGATTTCTTAATATTAGAAGGATTCAAAAAAATGAATTCAATTCCTCGAATAATTGTACCTAGAAATAATGAGGAAGTAAAAGAATTAGCCACAGATCTTGATTTAGCAGTTATTGAAATTTCAGAACAAATAATCACTAATGATATTCCAATAATTTCAATAAAAGATTCTTCAAGAATAGCTAAGCTTGTTGAAGATAAAGCATTACCAATACTTGGAGGACTAGATTGCAGAGCTTGTGGTTACTCTAATTGTAAGATGTATGCTAAAGCAGTAGTTTTTGATGGAGTCTCTAATAATAGATGCGTTGTAACTGCCAACAAAAAAACAGTTTTGAGGGTAAATGGTATTAGCATTCCCCTAAATCCATTCCTGCAAAAACTACTGATTAGATTAGTAATGACGTTTGTTGAATCGTTAAAGGACATTGATAGTCCAAGAAAAATATCCTTAGAGTTTGAGGTGGATAATATTGACTGAAACAACATTGAAACTATGTGTGGATAGTAATGAGGCGAGTTCACGGAAGGACATTATTAATTATTTAAGGTTAGCTGGTGTTGAGGTCAAAGTTGAAAAGTTACCAATATGTGATTATGTGATTTCTGATAGATGTGGAGTTGAGCGAAAAGACGTATCAGATTTTCTTGGCAGCATAAAAGATGGAAGATTATTTAATCAGGTAAAGGACATGGCTGAAAATTATGAAAAACCAATACTTATCCTCGAAGGACAAATGAATAAAGCATTAAAAAGAAGTAAAATGAAGCCAGCTTCAATCTACGGAGCCATAAGCAGCATCATTCTCGACTTCAACTTTAGCATAATATCCACAGAAGACCCAGACTCAACCTCTATTCTACTCCAAAGACTAGCATACAGAGAACAAGTAAAAGACAATAGAACAATACAACTCAGAGCAGTTGACCGAAGCTTACCATTACATAAACAACAATTATTTCTATTATCAGGATTCCCTCAGATTGGAGTCACAACAGCAAAAGACTTACTAGAGCAATTTGACACTCCATTAAAAGTAATCGAAGAACTGGCTTCAGCAAAAATAACAATATCATCAACAGGAAAAACAAAAAAACTGGAAGGCACATTGAAAGAAGTTAAAGGAATAGGCCCAACAATAGTTGAATATGCTCAAACTTTACTGACCTCGTCATACAATATACTATGTAATGCATCTGAGGAATCATTGAATCAAAAATAATTGGGAAATATTAAAAAAAAAAGGAATTTATTTCTTTTTCAGCATTGGGCCAACCAGGTAACCAACTATTACTCCGACAATGAGGAGCCCAACCGCTGCCATTTGCCAAGTTGATATTGAACTATTTGCAGCTGTCAAT
>VGJH01000107.1 GCA_016867505.1 Candidatus Bathyarchaeota archaeon | reverse complement strand
GAATCATGGAAAAAAGGTGAAATTAAAGTAAGTTCAGAATATGACGATATCCACGAATATATTGAAACAAAGGTAATTGAGAAAATTGGTATAGAAGCTGGAGGAATGATACATACTGGTCGAAGTAGAAACGATCAAGTTGTCTGTGACATGAAATTACGTCTAAGAGAAGAATTATTAATTATAGCTGAGCAAATTCTAGAATTAATTGAAGTACTTCAGAACAAGACGCAAGAAAACTTTGAAACACATATGATACTATACACTCATGGCCAACATGCCCAGATTGGTACATTTGGATCCTACCTCTCAAGCTATACAGAAATCCTTTCCAGAGATTATGATCGATTCTTGGATTGCTATAAAAGATTAAACACAAATCCATTAGGCGCTGGTCCAGTTGGTGGAACTAGTATAGCTATTAATAGGATAAGAACTACAGAACTTTTGGGTTTTGACAGTATTCATTCAAATTCTATTGATGCAACTAGTAGCCGCGATTGGGCTGTAGAGTTCGCCTTTAACTGTGCGATACTTATGGCTAACATGAGTAGAATTACTGCAGACCTTCTTGAATGGAGTGCGGTTGAGTTTGGTTATGTTGAATTAGCTGATGAATATGCGTCAAGCAGTAGTATTATGCCTCAAAAGAAAAACCCAAGTACACTTGAGCTACTTAGGGGAAAAACAAGTGAAGCATATAGTGCTTTGATTGAACTTCTTACAATGGTTAAAGGAGTGCCCAGTGGTTATTATCAGGATCTTCAGCAGACAAAAGTAACATTATGGCGGACAGTTGACAATACTCAAGCATGTTTATATGTGATGACTGGAATCATGTCAACGTTGAAGGTTAAACCAGATAAAATGTGGAAACAAGTTGATGGTAGTTTCACTAGCGCTGTTGAATTAGCTGAAACTCTTGTAATGGATGCTGGTTTAAGCTTCCGTGAATCCTATAAAATATCAGCAGAAATAGTGAATCAAGTGATTAAGGAAGGAAAAACACTGAAAGCCATCACGCCAATTGATGTAGAAAATGTTACTCAAAGACTATTCAATAAAAGAGTGATTGTGACCAATTCAATGATAGAAGAAGCAACAGATCCAAAAAAGAGCCTTCTAAGACGCGCTTCACTCGGATGTCCTAACCCAGATGAAATTAAGAAGTTACATAAAGAAAACGAACTTAAACTTAAAGAAAATAAAAGTATATTAAAGAATAAAAAAACAGCCATAGATGATGCTTTATCAAGTTTACATAAATTAGCTAAAACATATCTTGATTAGACCTATTATTCAATATTAGCAGCTAAAGCAAGAGCACCATAAAGAACCACATCACCACCTAGAGGGGTAATCTCAATCCTAGGTTTACGATTAATCAAATGCTTGTCGATTCCATTAATTATTGGTTTTAAAATTAAGTCAGGATTATTCAAAGCAATAGAACCTCCAACAGTAATCAACTCTGGATCATATACATTAACGACATTAGCAAATCCTTGTGAATTGACTTTACCTAATTCATCAAAAAAATATTTAATGAAATCTGTTCCATCATTCGCCATATTAAAAATAGTTTCAGATGTTAAATTGGTGAAAACTGTATTACCAGAATCTGGAGTCACATTATTAAAAAAATACCTCTTAAACAGTTTTTTATAAAATCGTGGTAATCCTAATCCTGAGCTGTATGCTTCCCAATGCCCAGTGCAACCACATCCACAGATAAGATCTGAGTACGGATCAATAGTAATATGCCCAACTTCATGAGCGTTCCCATCTTTTCCAGATAAGAGGTGACCATCAACTATTGCTCCACAACCTAAGCCAGTGCTCATAGTGATGTAAACCAAATTTGGTATGTCTTTTCCTCCTCCAAAAACATGTTCTCCCAAAACTGCTGCAGAGCAATCATTTGCGAGGAGAACCTCCGTCTTGAATCCTTCAGAAATTGGTTTAGTTAATGAAATTTCATTAAAAGGTAAATTTGGTGTGTTAACTATTTTTCCTGATTTAATATCTAAAGGTCCTATTGATCCTATTCCAATACTTGTAGGGTGGTCAGTGAGTTTTTTGACCATTCTAATAATCTGTCTAGGTATTCCTTCTGGTCCATTTTGTCGGTCGGTTTTTTCACTGATTTTCTTTTTAAGACCGCTTTTACTCCCAATAGCTACTCGTAGGTTTGTTGCGCCTAAATCAACCGAAATAAAGGACATGAATAAAAAAGGAGTATAATAAAATTAAAAAGGGTTGGATTACTTTTTCACAATCTTTGTTTTAAGGGTACCAATTCCTTCGATAGATGCTTCCAAAACGTCTCCGGGTTTTATGAAGTTATCAGGTTTTGTTTTACCTTCAACACGGGGGCTAGTGTCAAGAGCTGTGCCTGCACAGGTTCCTCCACAGATTATATCTCCAGGATAAAGACTCATGTCACGGGTAATCCATTGAATCCACCATGGGAATGGGCGAATCATGCTCTCCATTGAACCATTTTGCCTAATTTTTCCATTTACTGTCTGTTTCATTTTCAGTTTATAAACGTCTTTTATCTCATCTTTTGTTACTATGCAAGGACCCATAGGTGCGCAGCCATCAAAATTTTTGCCAAAGAAAATACCATCTTGGCCCCCGCCTCCTCCGCCATCTCTTGTACTTAAGTCATTCACTATTGTGTAACCATAGATGTAGGCTTCGCCTTCAGCTTCCTTAATGTCCTTACCTTGTTTACCTATCACTGCTCCAACTTCGACTTCGTAATCGAGTCGTTGTGTTCTATCGGGGTAGGGTACTTCACTATCTGGTCCAACAACGTTCCTTGCTTGTTTCCAGAATCCCCAAGCACGATAGGTTCCTTCTTTAACTTGTTTCTTCAGATCCTCTATCGTGACGTTCTGGCCACTCATTTTTGAGACGTCTGCTGAATGGTCATAAAAATTTGCGCCAGCCATCACTATCCTTGTGCCATAGCTTGGTAGAGGAGCATGAAGCTTAACTTCAGATAATTTAAATTTCAGTTCCTCACCCTTGGGTCCACAAGAGTTTTTCTTTACATAGGCTAGAGCCTTTTTAGTGGCTTTAAGTCCTTCATCACCTTCTTCAATGAATGCCAGTAAGCAAAAGGGAACTTCAGCATCTGCTTTTGCGTAAGGCCTTGCTTCACCTTTCTCTTTCAGGTAACCAGCATATGCATAATTGAGATCAATAATCTCATCATCTTGAATACAGCCAAGTCTCTTACTTGGACCATAAACAACTAATTTCATAACAAATCTCTGAATAATGCTACTATTAAATACTTAAAACTAAGCATTTTTCATCCAAAAAATATGAAGTTTAATGCACCCCATTACTTTAAATTGTTTTAATCAATAAACTAATCTGAGAAGGGATTTAATGGTCGTCGAAATGGACGATACTCGCTGAAGCGAGCGTTAAGCAGGTTGGGGCGACCTTTTAGGCGGCGCAGTTATCGTTATGAGACGCGTCGATACTGATGAAAGAATTTCTGGAGTGGTTCCCCTAGATCATTTTCAAGGAAGTGCCTTCAAGGAAAAAAAATATCTTAAAAGCGTAATGAATTTGGTTAAAGAAGGATTTGATAAACTAAAAATTACTAAAGATGAACCACTTCATATCTGTACAGGTTATATTTTATCTGAAGTTAGAAAGGCTCTCGTAAATGAAGGTTACGTAGTCGTTCCATCAAGAATTATTGGCATAACACAGGAATATGCAGAAAATGAATTCATTAAAAGTTTAGAAAGGCTTGGGGTTGGCACTAAATCTGATATAAAAAAAATGAGAAGCTTTAAGGGCTTCCTGAAATGGGTTCATCAAGACATAAACTCAAGAGAAAAGTATGTTAAGACAGGTTGGGCTGCGTGGCCTCGATTAAAAAGAGATGGATCAATTTATGAGTAAAAGAAGAGAAAATAAAGTCACTATTGCTATACCCTCATCAACGGTTTCAGAGTTTAGTAATTTGAGAGAAAAGACTGAGGTTGTTGGTAGAATTGCTAGGGCAGCTGCTATCTTCAGAGTTGAAGATATAATTATTTATCCTGATGAGCCTGATGAATCAAATTTACTAAAATTATTATTGGGGTATATTGAGACTCCTCAATACCTTCGTAAACAGCTTTACGATGTTAAACCTGAACTCCAATATGCTGGTGTCTTACCTCCATTAAAAACCCCACATCACCCAACTGAAAGTCAATTAAATCAACTTAAAATTGGTGAATTTAGAGAAGGCATCATTAACAAAGAGTCTGAAGGAAACTTATACGCAGACATAGGCATTAATATTCCTCTTAAGCTAATGGGACGTGTCCCATCTAAAGGTAGTCGAGTGACAATTCAAGTTACTAAAACCTCACCTTCTCTGGAAGGAGTATTATCAAAAAAGAGTGACAACAAGATTTATTGGGGATATACAATTCAAGCATCAAAGAAAAGAATCGAAGAAATACTATACAGTAAATATTATGATTTAATCATAGGAACTTCACGCTTAGGAGATCCATATCACCAAAAATCTGAAGAATTAAGGAATAAATGGTACTCCTCAAAGAACATCTTAATAATTTTTGGGTCACCAATGCGGGGCATAAGCGAAATAATTAAAATTCCTAATCTGAAAAACGTCTTAGATTTTTACATAAACACAATTGCTGAGCAGGGTTGCGTTACAGTTCGTACAGACGAAGCCATACTTTCAACATTAGCAATTTTCAATACACTCTAGCATCGGCACTGTTAAATTTGCTTTCATAAATATTTCCACCTGACATTACCTTGCCCACTGACGAAACAATAATTGAATCAGAGCTTAAAGGTAAAACACTGATTGTCTACATGCATATGCTGAAAGCAGGGCAAGACACAGTTGGTGTAAGAGAGATACAAAGAGAACTAGGATTCAGTAGCCCAA
>VGJH01000106.1 GCA_016867505.1 Candidatus Bathyarchaeota archaeon | reverse complement strand
CACTAGAGGATGTTACATCTGGAAATACCCAGACCGTATTGACAAAACATATCATACTGCAATGGATAAAACATGGGGATATGGATGGCTCGAACACATGCCCAACTTCACTAAAGGTCTCGTTGCAAGAGGATACAGCGATAACGAAATTAAAGGAATATTAGGCGATAACTGGGTTAAACTATTCAAAAAAGTCTGGAAAGGATAACTAAGTAATTATTTTACTTTCTTAAAATTAAGATAAATTAATTTACACCAATAAATAAAAAAAACTTGGTAAAAAAAATTATCTTTTCTAATCATATAAGCATGAAGTCATGAAGGATTTATAATCTGTAAGACATCATTATGAATAAATGGCCAAATTTAATATAATTTCACTAATAATGAATTGGATAAACTTTCTAAAAAGACAAGAAAGCTCATTCAAAATTAATATTCTAAAAAATTTTGCTCAGAGATTCTCATATAATTTAACATTCCAATATCAACCTATATACTTAACAAGCCTTGGCGCTTCACCAATCATCCTTGGCTATATTAATAGCATGAATGGATTAGTTAATACTCTAATTTCCATACCCACGGGAATAATTGCTGACCGATTCGGCATTAAAAGAGTTATGACAATAACATTAATTTTAGCGATATCAAGTGCACTAATTTTTGGTCTTGCATCATCTTGGGAGATGGCTGCTATTGCCCTAATCCTTTCAGGTGCAGTTAACATAATTGACCGAACGGTCTGCCCAATGATTTGTGGTTCCTGTCTGGATAGCTCCGAAAGACTGACAGGGATGGGGATTTGTGATACAATTTCTTTCTTTCCACAGTTAATTGCCCCGATTCTTGGTGCTACTCTGATAACATATTTTGGTGGTTTAAACGCTCAAGGAATTAAACCCTTATTTTACCTGCAAGTTGCTGGGCTATTCATTGCCCTAATTATCATTCAGCTATGGTTTATCAATCCAAAATCGCAATCACCAGGAAAAACTACTAAAGTCTTTGAAAATATTAACGAAATTTTCAAGGAAGGAAAAATGATTAAGCGATGGCTCTTATTAACAATGGTTAGTACATTCTCTTGGCAAGTTATGTTCTATACACCATTATATGCTGCACAAATTAAGGGTGCAAATCAATTCATTATAGGAGGAATGAGTGCTGCTTCTTCAGTGGTTTTTGTTTTTTTCGCTATACCACTCGGGCAGTTGTCTGATAGAATCGGGAGAAAGAAAATTGCTACAATAGCTGGATCATTATTGATCCTGTCTTATCTCATATTGATTTTGTCCCCTAGCGACATTTTCTTGCTTCTTTCTGGTTTTTTGGGTGGATTTAGTATGACATACATGCAGAACCTAATTGCTATATCAATGGACCTAGTACCAATACATCGTTTAGGTGGGTGGGTTGGAATACAGGGTTTCTGCCGAGGACTCGTAGGTATCGCCTCACCAATAATCTGTGGGTACTTATGGTCCTATATCTCACCAAGCAGCGTTTTCATTTTACTAGCTTCAACACAAATATTATCATTAATCATGTTAAACTTGTTGCCAACAGAAATAACTAGCTAAAAAATGAATTTTTTTAAAAGGTAACAATCCTATCGCTTTCTTTAACCCATCTTGCCAATATTATCATAGTACCTCTTTTTACACCAGAAACTAAATCAGCATCAGAGATCCCCCTTGATTTAAGGCAAGTGCCACAGCATTGGATCTCAACCCCTTTTGTCACTAAGTCGGTGATCATTTTCTCTAAATTATAATATCCATCAGGAGTGATTTGCCCCTTTTTCGCAGATGCAACTGAGTCACCCATCAAAAAGACTTTCACATCCATATTTACCTCGCTAGAAGATGATGCATTAGCCAATCGTAATGCATTCCACGTTTTTTCACTCCCATAAGGAGCATCATTAGCAATAATAGTTAACGAAACCATCTCTGATCAAGATAATTCATAGTATTGTTTTCTTAATTCTTTTGGTATGAATAAAATATTCTAAAAAATATTAAAAATTTTTTCAGATTTTCAGAGAGTTAATTCTACATCAGGTCTCGGTCGCGAAAGAGTGATAGCTAAATTAGTGAAGCTAACCATCAAAACACCTGATACAATCAAAGAAGGTATCAACCCAAAAAATTTGTTAAGCCACATAACTAATTCTAGACCATCAACAAAAAGGTATAATCCAATTAATACAGGATCAATGTTGAAAAATTTCCAATCATAATTAAGATACCCGAATACTAGGAATGACACAGTAAAACTCAAAAAATAGGGGTTTACTCCTTGGTAATATTCCCTGAAATTCCAGTAAAATTCAATCGTAGATAATTCCATTATTGTAATTATTAATGAAATGATATATGACCTGAAACGATTTTTTCCAGATGTAAAATTAAAAATTACTGAAAAGACTATAATGGAAATAATTGCTGTTAAACTATGTAATTGAAAATAGAACGCTGTAGAAAAGGGGAAACCATCATAATACCAAAAATGATTAATCCCATTAACTGAAATAATCCAAGAAAACATTAAGATAAATAATAATCCAAGAAAATATACAGGTTCCTTAATATGATAGTTTTTTCGTTTTTTTTCCATATTTATCTCTTCTATTTATGGAGTAGGATTATCCTAACTTTTTCATGGTATTTTAACAGATTAAAATCTTCTCTAAAAAATAAATAATTTAGTAAATTATTACTACCTTTTATCATTACCACTTATTATAATGTAATATTTCTTTCAACTCTTTCTTGGGTCTTGGTGCAGGTCTTTCAGCTGGAATTCCGAAGGAGACAAGCGCAACTACCTTAGCTTCATTTGGTATATGTAAAATTTCTTTAATTTTTGCTTCATAAAATCCCCCAATCCAACAGCTTCCTACACCCAGAATTTCAGCTGCTAAAACCATATTCTGTAAAGCGATAGTAACATCAACAACACCCCATTTTTCAGAAATCTCATCATAAGGTAAGTTAATACCAACCACTGTGAAGGAAGCATCCTTAATGAATGCCCTGTATCTACTTTGTGAAAGATCTTCCTTTACTTTCGAATCAGTCACTAGGATGAAATGCCATGGCTGACGATTAGCTGCACTAGGAGCCTGTCTACCTGATTCAATAATTTTTTCTCTTACTTCAGCGGAAACTTCTTCATTTTTGTATTTTCGTATGCTTCTCCTCTGAAGAATAATGTCTATTGCACTCAAATTACTTAAACAAATAGGCCCAGTAATACCAAAGTATAAACTCTATTTAGAGAGGTTTAATAGTTAGATATTTATAGTGAATAAATGACATAAAAGAAGGTAAAGTTTCATGAAAAGTATTGAATATGATACATCAAAAACAAATCTACAAGCAATCTATACTAACTGGCAAGTAAAGGCCCTAAATGTTGTATGGAAAAACCCAGAAGGAGTAATATCCAGAATCGTCTGGGAAAAAGTCAATGAAATAATGCCTGGAGAATCAATCTCTCGTGCAAGCATTATTAATTTTCTCGAAGACATGAGAGAAACAGGCATACTCAAAGGAGTAGAGGAAACTGGTAAAGGCGGATATCACTGGGTCTATTCACCAGCAATGGACGAAGCGGGACTCAAAAAATATCTTGCTACAAAGCTTGTTGAAGCATTAGTTAAAAGCTTCCCAGAAGAGACTAAACAAACAATCAAGAAAATGAAAGTATAAATCCTTTCATATAGTCTCTATTTTTTTAATATTTTTTTTATATAGTTCTATGTAATAATGAGATTAATTTGATAAGGTTAAAAAGAGATAATATTTACTAGTATAATTAGTGTTCTTGGATGGTTGAAATTATTGAAGTAAAAGATGTAGTGGGTGCAAAAGGTAGTGGACCCGGGGCGACAGGGAATATTCAAGTCAACACTTTACAGGATTTAGAGAAATTATCTGATATTTATCATATTAAGGTAATATTCAAAAAAGAAAAAGAGTACTACTTTTTCCATGATGGCGTGGTTTACAGGTATTATATTGAAGAAAAATGGCAAAAATAGATCAAAAACTAATGAACAGGATAAGCTAAAACTTTTTTTGATTTCCTTATATTTAATGTTTATATCTAAATGTTAGAAAGTATGTTCTGCAAACTTTAAAAATAATGTTACTTCTATAATATTAGTGTCTTAATGTCAACTTTATCAGAAACATTTCAAGAGGTTTTTAAAAAAAGAGAGTGCCCATTTTTAATGAAATGTGATGTTGAGGTTGTTAAACACTTTTTTAATCAGATCTGTAAATCACAAAATTATAAAAACTGCATTAACTTCGCAAAGAGAACAGGTGAGTTACATGCACCAATTTATTGGTTACAAAAATATGCTATCGATGAATCTAATTTCATTGAAGAAAAAATAATTGAAGAAACTTATTAAAAATTAGAGATTATACCAATTCCATCTTGACTTTCTATTATTGTTCCATAAAGTTTTGAGAGGTGTGAAATCTTTTTAATGATATTTTCTGCTTTTTCCCCATTTGCTAGTCTTGGTACCCCTGCATGTGTCCTCTGCTCAGATAATGGCTTGGATTTATCATAATCAAGTATAATTGGAATCAATCTAATTTCTTTCAATTTTCCATCCCTAAAATCAACTTCAGCAACAACACTCTCCCAATATGCTGGATCTTCAAAAAAAACAGCTGGAGGTGCTTCACGTTTTTCATAAAGCTCTGGAGTTGAATTATCTGTTGTTAATTCCCATTGATCAAATAAGTCTCCGGGTTGTCTCCTGATTAAGGTACTCTGAAAAACAAAATTACCTAAACTATAAAAAATGGGTTTATCATGGTAAATTTCTATTCCACGAAGCACATGAGGCCCATGACCAATGTATACATCAGCTCCTGAATCTATAATTTTATGAGCAAAATCCTTCACCTCATTAGGTGGTAATTCAAGATTTCTGTAACTAGCAGGTGCACGGAAACCACT
>VGJH01000105.1 GCA_016867505.1 Candidatus Bathyarchaeota archaeon | reverse complement strand
TGAAATTAGTTGAGGATCCATCCCATGGGTACAGATCGTATGTTATTTCAACTCCCTGTGACCTCGCATCTGAGATCATCGCTATCACCTCGTCGCTTTTATGCCACATATCAGCGCCATTGACTTTCATGTGGGAGATCTCCACAGGTATCCCCGACTGCTTACCAATCTTAATCGCTTCAGCGACTGCATTGATGACTCCATACCCTCCCTGAGCAACAGACTCCTCATCCCTCAAGTGGGATGTGTAGACTCCATCAAAACTGTGAGCGACTTTAGCAAGCTCAATGATCTCTTCAGTGCTTGAAGCTAAGCCAGGATAATACTCCAAACCAGTTGAAAGACCAAAGGCACCATCCACCATAGCTTTCGCCACAAGCTCCTTCATCGCATTTAACTCAGTCTCAGTGGGCGCCTCATATTTTGTGCCCATCACCGCTTTCCTAATATCACCCTGCCCAGCAAGCGTAGCGTAATTGATTGCGGGCTTTGCCTTATTCACAGATTCGAGAAACTCAGCAATATTCGAGCCAGCTCCGCCACCACAGTTACCACCCAAAACGAGGGTGACTCCCTGATGTACGTAGTTCAAAGCATCGGGCCTGATCAGAATGTCTTCAGGATGAGTATGCGGATTTATGAAGCCAGGGCAAACGATGTGCCCGGAAGCATCAATTACTTTGTCAGCTGATGCATTTAGTAGGCTGCCAACAGCAACAATTTTTTCACCTACAACACCAACATCACCTAAAAATTTTGGTGCAGAGGTTCCATCAACAATGACACCATTTTTGATTAGAACATCATACTTGCCTAAATGAGCAGGTGAAGCCTTAGAATCTAATATAACTGAATGCCTAACAGGCATAATTACTACTCCAGCTTATTCTTAGCATATTATTCATCGCAGCTTATTAGCAAAAATCATCACCAGATTTTAATAACATTTTCTACTCAACAAATAGAAATATCACCAAAAAAACCCTTTACCAAAATATTGCGTATTATTTTTTTCAAAACGCTTTAAATTGGGTCCTCACTTTTTTCAGTGGATTTCTCTAGCTGCCACCTCCCCTCCAACCTCTTCTTCCACTCATCATAATCAAGAGTCCACCAACCACCACTAAAACGACCAGACAAACTAGACTCCTGAGCCATCCCACACCGTGAGCAGATCCTGAAATATTCATGAGGGTAACTCCAACGGTGCCTATTGAACAGCTTCCCACACCTCAAACCAAACACCAATTAGGATTACTATCTATGATAAACAAATCTTTCAATAATAAAAAATTGGCTCCATCTGTAAAATATAATCAAGAACACATAATTATCAATAGTATTATAAATAATAGAACGTAAAATATCTGTGAACCTAAGTTGGCACTGAACACCCTCCATCGTACAGCCTCTTACATTTGTATCATAATTATTTTCACAATTGTTTTACTCTCAGGATCAATCGTTATCTCAATCCCTGGAATACCAACTCAGAAGATTGTGACAGACAAGGAGTCTTACAATGTCGGAGACACCATACATGCAAGATGGATTTTTGTAAACCTGAACAATTGGCCAATAACTTTCACATTACCATTAGAGTCATCATGCTTAACTGGAGAATATTCGTGGGAAAACAAGAACGAAAATTGCATGGTATTCCTTTCACCTGCATACCCAAAACACACTCTACTCCCCGGAGAGGAGTTTACAATCCTTTCAAGCGAATATCATGCCCACTCAGAAGGATCCTTCATAATCAGATGTGCATTATCGTCCAAAATCGTCAAAATAAACAAATAAAAAAAAGAATTCAGAACAGGCACACACTCCAAATAAATATTAAATTAAAGGTTATCAAAAACATTCAACACCATCTCTATCAAAAAATTTGTCAAACTATTTGAATATAAAATAGATTAATTATTTCAATTCAATAATTGTGTCAATATATTCTTTCAACTTTTTAGTTTGTCCTAAAAATAGAATTGACTTATTATTGTATTCAATTTTATTCGATGCTTCAAGGTAATCAAGAACTTTTTTAAAAGTTGAGTAATGTACCTGCTTTGGCAAACTTTTCCATAATTGAGTCTTAGTGGGATAAATATCGGAATCAATCAAAGCCTTTTCAACCATCAATATTGTTTCAAAGCTTGGATCATGTGAAACCATAATTGTTACACTTTAACCTAGATTAAAGAATTATATATAGTTATACCATAAACAATTTGTAATTATTATAATAATTACAAATAAAAACAACAAACTATGAAAAATTTGATAATGCAATTAAATATTTATCAAAAATTAATTTAAATGACACTCCTTTTATACGTATTGCTCATTATAATGAGCAATAATACAACTTATTGCTCAATATAATGAGCAATATTTAGATACTAGTATAATTAATTACTACATATGTTGGCTAAGAGTGTTCTAAGGACTGTGATCGCTGACCAGTTTCAAGAATTGAAAGGCCTTAATGATCTTGTAACTAGGACACTATTCTCTACTGTTTTTTCTTATGGTGGTGCTTCTGCTTTAGTAGTTAAAGGTGTCAGGAGATGTGGGAAAAGTACTCTTCTGAAGCAGTTGATGAATGCTAAGTTCAAGGATGATTTTCTATACTTTAATTTTGATGATGAAAGGGTAGGAGATTTCAGAGCGGATGATTTCCAGCCGCTAATGGAGACTCTGATAGAATCTTTTGGGGATAAAAAAAATGTCTTCTTCGATGAGATACAAAATGTTGATGGCTGGGAGCTCTTTGTAAACAGGATGCTGAGACAAGGCTACCATGTTTTCCTTACGGGATCAAATGCTAATCTACTGAGTAAAGAACTTGGCACCCATCTAACAGGAAGGCACAATGACTTAGAACTATATCCCTTTTCATTCACAGAATTCTTGAAAGCAAAGAACATTGAATTCCCAAAAAATTTACTTTACACAACAGAACAAAAAGCACAATTAGTAAACAACTTCCTTAACTACTTTAAACTAGGAGGCATGCCAGAAGCTGTACTCTATTCAAACGAAGCAATCCTAACCAGCATCCTAAACGATATTATACTGAAAGACATCTCACAAAGATACCAGATAAGGAAAACTAATGAGCTTAAAACAGTAATCAGGTTCCTAATAGCAAACGCATCAAACCTCGTCACCTACCGCTCAATAGCAAAAAACTTCGAGTTAAAAAGCTCAAACACAGTCCAGAAATACTTAGAGTATGCTGAAGAAGCCTACCTGGTCTTCACAGTAAAAAAATTGGACAAAAAAATTAAAAAATTCGACAAAAATCCAAAAAAAATCTACTGCATAGACAACGGAATAATAACAAAAAATACACCCACCACAAACGAGAGAAATGGTGCACTCCTTGAAAACATCATCGCTGTTCACTTAAAGAGGCTTGGTGAAGAATTTTACTATTATAAAGGTAAAAATGGGTCAGAAACCGACTTCGTAATCCCCTCAAAATCTGCAGCTATCCAGGTGTGCTACGAATTAAACTATGGAAACAAAGAAAGAGAACTGAATGGACTAATCGAAGCTATGACAAAAACTAATGCACCAACAGGATTAATCTTAACCCTCGAACAAGAAGAAGAAATAAAATACAAAAACAGGAAAATCACCATTAAACCAGCGTGGCAATGGCTCATCGAAAACGAATCTGAAATCACCAAAGAACAAACAAAATAATCACTAAAAATAATTTCTAATAGTAAAAATGGTGTGGGGGTACCAACACGTTTTTACTAGTAACTAAAATTCAGCTATTTGAAAGTAGTTAGATCCGATGACATGTTAGCTAAACTTATCACCATATATTCTATGTATATTTGGTATCAATATCTGATACCAACCATACATAAAATATATTTAAGAATTTAAATGGATTTCAATCCAAACCCTAGAGTCTTTTTATTGTTTTATCTAATATTTGTTCCTAATAAAATGGTGCGGGGGGTGGGGTTCGAACCCACGGAGGACTAACCATCAGGTCCTGAACCTGACCCCTTTGGCCACTCGGGAACCCCCGCTCGCTGAGAAAAAGTTTAGTGTTTAAGGGTTGCGAGGTAGGCCTTATACTTCTCTGCATCGTATAGTTTAGCTAAGTCTGCCTGCAAATTGCTTGGCTGTATTTTAGCTATCCAGCCTTCACCGTATGGGTCCTTATTTATCTTGTCTGGATTATCCAGAAGGTCCTGATTTACTTCAACTATCTTCCCTGAGACTGGGGAGAACATGTCTGAGACTGCTTTCACTGACTCAACTGCTCCGATGGATTTTCCCTGTACAACATCAGCGTCAACTTTGGGGAGTTCCACGTAAACTATCTCATGGAGCTGGCCTTGGGCATAGTCGTCGATTCCCACTAACACTATGCCATCTTCCTGGGGTTTAGCCCACTCATGCTCTTTAGTATAATATACTCCGGGTGCTACCTTAATCTCATCAGTCATGGCTTATTCCTCTTCCATCCATACTTGGTTTCATCATAGAATGGGCGATGCTTAACAACTTTTCCCTTCACGAGGTTCGAACGAATCTTCACAGATATCTCAGTGCCAATCTTCTTGTACTCTGGTGGAACATAACCCATGGCAATACCAGCATCTAATGAAGGACTCATGCCACCACTGGTGACTATGCCAATCTGCTTCTCACCATCATAAATCTCGTAACCATGGCGGGGTATTCCCCTCTCAGTGAGCATTAATCCGACGAGGTTACGCGTAACTCCATTATCAACGACCTGCTGAATAGCCTTCTTACCAATGAAGTAGTTCTTATTCATCTTCACAGTCCATTTCAAACCAGCTTCAACTGGATTAGTCTCCTCATTGATCTCGTTACCATAAAGCCATAAACCTGCTTCCAGCCTAAGGCTATCTCTGGAGCCTAAACCACATGACTTCGCTCCAGCATTAACCAAGTCATTCCAAACTTTCAACGCTTTCTCCGGATTCTCCAGAGTCGAATCTAATACAAAAACTTCGAAAC
>VGJH01000104.1 GCA_016867505.1 Candidatus Bathyarchaeota archaeon | reverse complement strand
AAAAGGTAACCCAAATTAAGTCTATTATTAATATCCTTATTGAGTGTAAAAACAGATAGACTCTAAATATTTGTTAGCACTCTTTCCAATATTAAGGCTGACAACATCATGGAATATAGCAAGATCCTTGAGAATCTACTTCATAGAAATGAGTTTTTTATTGTAGGTAAAAACGTGGTAAGAAGCGATGCTCTTGATAAATGTCTAGGGAAAGCTAAATTTACCGCTGATTACATTGAAAAAGGAACAACAATAGTTAAAGTAATCCGAAGTACAAAACCTCATGCGTTTATCAAAAAAATTGATCCTTCAATTGCAAGAAATATTTCAGGGGTTGATGCAATTCTTACTTCGAAAGACATTCCTGGAATAAATCAAATAGGCTATGTTTTACCCGATCAACCATTTTTAAACGATTATAAAGTTCATTATATTGGCGATCCAATTGCACTAATATGTGCACAAAATGAAGATGTTGCTCAAGAATCTATTGAGTCGATGTTAATTGAATACGAAGACATTCCAAATGTGAATGATGTTGACGCAGCTTTGAAGAATGATTCTCCAAAAATCCATAAAGATGGGAACATTGCGGTTACTACTAAAATTAGAAAGGGTGATTTTGAAAAAGGCTTCAAAGAGGCAAAAGTTATTGTTGAAGATACCTACTGGTCACCTTATCAGGAACATATGTGTTTAGAGCCTGATGGAGCATATGCCATCCCTGAAGGTGCTAATAAGATCACTGTAATATGTGAGAGTCAGAGCCCACATCTTGTAAGAGAAAAAGTCGCATCAATTCTTGGCTGGAATCTTAACCAGGTAAGAATAATTCAAGCTTTAACAGGTGGTGCTTTTGGTAAAAAGGATGACACAGGTCCCTTATTAGCTGCTTATGCTGCTTTATCTGCAGTTAAACTTGGTAAACCATCCGCTTGTATTTATGATCGTATAGAAACATTTAGTACGACTCCCAAACGTTTCCCTGCCCGATTCAAATATAGGAGTGGAGCAGATAAAAATGGTAAAATCAGTGCTATTGAGGTTGATATCACACTAGAATGCGGAGCATATGCTAACCGGGCACCTTTTTGGTTATGGAGACAGACTGCCCATGCAGCTGGGCCATATGAAGTACCAAACGTAGCTGTTGATGGGCGTGCCGTCTATACTAACAAGGTTTATGGTGGTAGTTACAGAGGTTTTGGAAACCTTGCGCTTCACTTTGCAGTTGAACAGCAGATAGACAAATTAGCTCACGAGCTTAAAATCGATCCTGTAGAGTTTAGGTTAAACAATGTACTCAAAGTTGGTTCAAAAACAACTTGTGACCAACTATTAGATCATTCGGTTGGAATGGAAAAATGTCTTCAAGGCGTAAAAGAAGCCTCTAAATGGCTTGATAAGCGTCAGTCTATTTGGAATGGTACAAAAGTGAGGGGTTGGGGTGTTGGCTGCGCTTACCATGGTAATAGTACCAGTAGAAGCACGCCTGATTGGAGTGCTGCGAGTCTAATCATGAACATTGATGGTTCCTTAACCTATAGAACTGGAATATGTGAAATTGGTCAAGGATCACCTTTTGGTCATGCAAAAATCGTTGCAGAGATTCTCGGCGCGGACATCTCAACCATAAAAATTGAACAACCTGATACAGATTCAACTCCAGACGCAAAACCCACTCATGGTAGCAGAGGCTTAATGATGGGAGGAACAGCAGCTGCTGATGCTGCCCTTCAGCTACGTGAGAAAATCGTTAAGGTTTCAGCTGAAATGCTTTACTGTCAAAAAGAGGCAGTCGAATGTAAAGATAGTTTTGCATATAATAAAAAGAAACCATCAATAAAAATTCCTTTCAACGAAATCTCAGAGGAGTTACATATTAGAGGAGAAAACCCTGCAGCTTATGGTTTCTATACTTCTCCAAAAAGATATTATGATTCAGATACTGGATTAGGAATTAATTATAGTGTCTATACATTCGCTTCAACAATTGCTGAAGTTGAGGTGGATACGGAGACTGGTGAAGTTTCTGTAATAAAATTATGGCCAGCCATGGATGTTGGAAAGGCAATTGATCCACAAATAATTGAGGGGCAAATTCATGGAGCCTCTAGCCATGGGATAGGTTTTGCTTTAATGGAGAATGTGCAAATAAAAGAATCCAAAATTTTGAATCCCAGCTTCAAAGATTACATTATTCCATCCGCGATGGATACTCCCGAAGTAGATGATGCTATTTTAGTTGAAGAACCATATAATCACTCTGCATTCGGAGCAAAAGGAGTAGGAGAACCAAGCATCATAAGCATAGTACCAGCAATTATTAACGCAATTCATTATGCAACTGGAATTAGATTCAACACATTACCAGTTACACCTGATAAAATGTACAAAGCACTTAAGGAGGCAAACAAATGAGAACATTAACTGGAATCACTCTTCTTAAAACTCATACTTTAGTTGGAGCACTAGAGATACTCTCTACTTTAGATAAGGTTCAGCCCATAGCTGGGGGTACCGATCTGATACCTCTAATTAGAGAAGTTGAATCAAAATCAACCCATTTCATTGATATTTATTCAATTAAAGAACTAAATGGAATATATGAAGAATCAGATAGCATAATTATTGGTTCAACAACAACCCATTCACAATTACTGTCATCAAAAACTGTCTCTGAAAAAATTCCAGCTTTACATGATGCTTGTTCTCTTATAGGTAGTATTCAGATAAGAAATCGTGGGACGATTGGAGGAAATCTATGCAATGCATCTCCAGCTGCTGATTCAGCTCCGCCATTATTAGTTCATGACGCAGAAGTCAATGTTTCAAGTCTTAGTAAAAATCAGTGGATGCCTTTAGAAGAATTTTTTAAAGGACCTAAAATTTCTGCTCTTAAATCAGATGAGCTGCTTATTGGTATAAAAGTACCAATTTCAGGAAATGGGTGTTCTGCATTCAAACGTATTGGGAGAAGAAAAAGCTTCACATTATCGATTGTAAATGCCGCTGCCTTTGTTGAACGTGATGGGGATTCAATCAAGAACCTGCGTTTATCTATTGGTTCAGTTGCTCCAACTCCATTGAGAATGAAAAAAGTAGAAAAAGAATTCATAGGATCAAAATTGAACCATCAGACTTTAACTGAAATTGGGCAAGCTTGTAGTGGGCAAGTAAATCCTATTGATGATGTAAGAGGAACCGCTGAGTATAGAAGAGACATTTCCAGTGTTTTAATTAAACGAGCTTTGATTGAAGCTTGGAGTCGTACAGGAGGAAAATGACATGATATTCGAATTAAATGGGGTAAACGTTATAGCAGAACTAACGACAACAGTAACCTTACTCGACTTACTTAGAACCGATTTTGGATTAACCAGTGTTAAGAAAGGATGTGAGCAGGGTGAATGTGGAGCTTGTACTGTATTATTAGATGGGATGCCTGTATGCAGTTGCCTAGTTTTAGCGCCACAAGTCGAAGGAAAACGTGTGACAACAATTGAAGGATTAAGTGAAAATCCTTTGATGAAGGAGTTAAGAGATGCTTTTATGGAGAATGGTGCAGTACAGTGTGGTTTTTGTACACCTGGAATGTTACTCAGTTCCTTTGCTTTACTCAGAGACAATAGACATCCAACTGAAGATGAAGTTAAGGTAGCAATCGAAGGAAATATTTGTCGTTGCACTGGCTATGTAAAAATTATTGAAGCAATTCTTGATGCTGCTGAAAAAATTTCACCTGATTAACTTTTTAACATCTAATATTTTAAAAACTTTTATTAATAAACTGATTCTAAATTTATCAATGAGCGACCCCGAAATTATCCATAAACTCCAAGAAAGTTTGACTAAAGGCGAAACCACAGTCTTATGTACACTTATTGAAAAAAAAGGGCATGGTCCACGTGAATTAGGTGCAAAAATGCTTGTTACGGAGCAAGGAAAAAGCATAGGCACAATTGGCGGTGGAGGAATGGAGAGATTATTAATCGAGCAAGCCTTAGAGGTTATGAAAGTTGGTCTTCCTAGAACACTTCATTTTGCTATGGGGGTCCCTCCAAGGGAGGGAATGATTTCAATTGATTCGCAATGTGGTGGAGAGGTAAAAATTTTTATGGATATTGTAAAACCTGAGCCAAGGTTGTTTATTATGGGATCTGGGCTTATCGCACAAACAGTTGCACGAAATGCTAATCGGTGTGGATTTGAAGTCATAATAATTGATGATGCTCAAAGTTCAACAAAAGAAAATTTTCCAAATATGACAGTAATAAATGAACCCTACCCACAATGTTTGCAGAATGTTTCAATTAAAAACAGTGACTATGTAGTAGTATTACATGGAGAAACTCCTTTTGAGCTTGCAGCTTTAAGACATGCTTTCAAAGCTAATTCCTCTTATGTTGGTTTATTGGGATCTGTAAATAAGGCAATTCGTCATAAAAAAACGTTAAAATCTGAAGGCTTTAGTGATGAATTACTGGAAAAGCTACATGGTCCATTAGGGTTGGAAATAAATGCTGAAACCCCTGAAGAAATTGGTGTAAGCATAGTTGCTGAATTAATTCAGAAAAAGAGAAGTTAATAACAGATTTATCATTATTATCTTAATAACTCTTTTACGCAGCGAAATTTTCGATATTATAGTGATTTGAATGAGTGCATCTGAAAAAGTTTTGAAAGCAATGAAAGAGATTGGTAAACCTGTCAGACCAGGAGACGTAGCTAAAAAATTAAACATAGACAGCAAAGAAGTTAGTAAAGCAATCAATGAACTAAAGAAAGCAGGTAAAGTAAATTCACCTAAACGCTGTTATTATGCTGTAGTATGACTGAAACTTCTCCAAATTTCCTTTACTTTTTCAAATTCTTCAGGAGTATCAAAATCAAGAGAAGTGAATATCGAACCTTCAACTGTTACGTGAGCACCTGAATATTGCATCACAATATCTTTTAGCACCATTTCTTTTTTATATATTATTTCATCACATATTTTTTTATGAAATAGTACTGGATGACCTCTAATTCCATTATAAACTGGACTTACTATTAGAGCATCTTCTTCTTCAAGTATTTTCATCATTTTTTTTATTAAATTTAAG
>VGJH01000103.1 GCA_016867505.1 Candidatus Bathyarchaeota archaeon | reverse complement strand
AAAAATGGATCAAATATTATTGGATATGTAATAATTGATGCTTGTACTTATGAAGAAAATGAGGGTAGATTTCTTGAAGATTCTTCAAAAAAGATTCCATTTGAGCTTTGTGAAAAATATAGGGTAGAAGTCACTTTAAATAACGATAAAAAAATTTTCATACCAAGTAAAGAGCTTTTATTATTATACAAAATAAAAGCATTTCGAGACAGAAATCATATTCTCATGAAAAATAGGGGTATTCTATCTCAAGAAGATGTTACTTGGCTTGAAGGTAAAATGATTAAAGATGGATCTGATGTATTAGCACTATTAGATCCAAACAATTATTCAGCCTTAGTCCCTTTTAAAATAATTAAATATGAGGATTTAAAGGAAATTATACACAAATTCTCATTAAATTTTATTTTAAACAGTTTTAATGATATAATCATTAACAATAAATGTTTAATTCTGTATAGAAATACAAATTATAATATAGCAAAGAGTTGGGTAGACAAATTAAAACAAGAACTTGTATAAAAAAAAGTAGAGTAAGTTTCAAGAATATCTAAACGAGCATGAAGATCAATTCCATTATTGAGTTTATATGAATAATAAGGTGATATTAATTTGATTAACCAGATTTGGTTAGATTCTTAATCTTAAAAATAAATTTAAAATATTTAGTTAGTCTAAAGCTTTTTTCTGTACCTTCAATAATCTATCAATCTCTTCTTCAGTGTTGTAGAAGTGTGTTGATACCCTGATTCCACCAATTCCAGCAGCGTAGCGAAGAGCTACTTTAATACCCTCTTTATTTAATGCGTTGAAGATTTTTTGATTGTCTTCATGTTTTTTAGTTGTATAAGTCACCAGTCCTCCCCTCTTTTTGGGATCTTCTGGTGTGTTGATTTTCACTTTTGTCTCCTTTAATCCTTCGATCAGGTGTGTGCTGAGGCCTCGGTTTCTTTTCTCAATCTCTTTTATACCTAGCTCGTTGAAGTAGTTGAGACAAGAGTAGAATCCCCAAATGACTTCTTCGTGGACGCAGCCCATGTTGAATTTCTCTGCTCCTTTAACGAGGGGAAAGTCCCAGGAAGCAATGTTGTCATGTTCAGGCTTAACCCATGGAGCTCCACCACGAAAGGCTTCCTCAACCTTATTATAATTCCTGTAAACAGGCTCAAACTCATCATCTAAGCCATGCTTAACATAAAGGATCCCTGTTTGCATGGGGCAGCACATCCATTTCTGGCTACCAAAAGTGTAGAAGTCGACACCATCCTTCTCAGGATTCACTTCAACATTACCCTGCGCTTGGTATCCATCATCTAAAATAAGTGCTCCATGACTATGAGCTATCTCAGCTATGGCTTTAACATCGTGTAGAATGCCAGAGGTCCACTCAATCCTGCTTAATGACACTAACCTAGTCTTATCATCTATAGCATCCTGAAAATCGTCAAGAGTTATTACGCCATCCCTGTGTTTAACACTTCTAATCTCTACTCCTTTCTCTCTCCACGGGAAGAAGGGGTACGAGCCTGTGGGATACCCCAAGTCAGTGATGACTATGTTGTCTCCTTTGTTCAGCTTCATCATGCCTGAGACAATGTTGCAGGCTTGGCTGACACGGTTCACCCAAGTGATGTCGTCTTTACTGACACCCATCATTTTAGCTGCTTCATCTTTGGCATCTGGTACCTTAATGGATCCTTGAGTCTGGTAGGTGTAAAAATTCCACCACTCCATAACCTTATCTTTAACACGTCCCAGAGCTGGACCCTGTCCTCCACAGTTAAAATAGGTTACATAGTCTAGGAGAGGAAACTCTTTCCTTACCTCTTGAATGTGTTCAGCGATGTTCATGGGTGAATAATGGCTGAGTTGCTGATTTAAGCTTACTTCAGTATCTCACGGAGCATATCAGCAGTCAGGTTCCCGCCACTCAGAATAACAGCCACTTTTTTGCCCCTTAATTTTTCACGAATCTTAACCGCTGCAGCAAGAGAAGCAGCCCCAGCACCTTCAGCAATAGTATGAGCCTTCTCAACGTATAGCTTGATAGCTGCCTTCATCTCATCCTCGGATACTAACACAAAATCATCCAAGTTACTTCTAAGAATCTCAAAGGGTAGTTCAAAGGCTCTTCTGGTTGCTAAACCATCAGCGAATGTGTTAGCAGACAAAGTGGACTCAACGTGGCCACTCTTCCAACTCAGGTAAACGCTTGGAGCATTCTGTGCTTGTACACCAATAATTTTCGTATCTGGCGATAGGGTTCTGTAGACAGTTGAGATCCCAGATGCTCCTGAACCACCACCAACAGGCACAATCACTACATCAAGGTCAGGCTCATCCTCAAGAATCTCAAGGCCTATGGTGCCGACACCAGCAATGAGGTGAGGTTCATTTCCACTGTGAATATACCTGTAGCCATGTTCTCTAGCAAGCAATTCAGCGTTCTCCTTAGCTTCCTCAAAGTCTCTTCCCTTCTCAATTATCTCAGCACCATGACTTTGGATAGCCTGAACCTTATCCGGATTCGATTTAACTGGAACACAGATTAAGGCCTTCACTCCAAACATCTTCGATGCTAGGGCAATTGATTGCCCATGGTTACCTGTTGATGCAGTAATGACTCCTTGTTCCTTTTCTTTTGGGCTAAGCTGACTGATGAGGTTAATGCCACCACGAATCTTGAACGCCCCAGTTGGCTGATGATTTTCATGCTTAACATAAAGTCTACAGCCAAGCATCTCAGAGAGAGCATTATATTCAGAAAGAGGGGTTTTAATCAAATATGGTTTAATTCTATTTCTCGCTTGATATACATCAACTACATTTGGTTTAGACAATTAACTCATAATACAATAATTAACAAGTTTAAAGTCATTTTTCTTAAAAAAACTAGCGAGTAACAGGAATAGCTAAAAAAATAACCAAACAAGAATTTTATGAAAAAGATGAAATAAAGCTGAAAACGCAACCCATCTAAGAAAGATTAAACGGCTTAATCAAACTCGTATAATCCTTAATGAACTTAGCACCCTTACCAGTCGTCCTATACGACCCATCAACATCAACAATCAGCAAACCAGTCTTCATAAGATTATCCAAGTAACTCCTCACAATAGCGAAGTTAAGATTACTCCTGTAAACGATCCGGGTCTTATTCGCACCATTCAAAGCAGCCTCCAAAATATCCACACTCACATCAACGCTAGTTCTCCTTGCACCCATCACAGCAACCTCCTAAATCAACAATAGCCCAAACAATGCTAGGAAGCCGAGTATGGCTGACAAGCTCACTGCGCCAACGATTCTACACACATTCTCAGCAGTCAACAATCATTCACCCTTTAGAGTTTGAAGCTGCCTGAGAACTGCATTAACATCATAACAGCATAGAATGCTGCGAGCATGGCTAATCCGCCAATCGTCCATCCGAAGACCATCATTTTTCCATTCATCTTTTTCATTCCTTTCCTTTACACGTTTTCAGCTGAATAGTTCAGTAACATTCTTCAGATATATTCTTGCTCTGGCGGTTTCTGGGAGTGTTTCCCAGTTTTGGATAAAGAAGCCTTTCCAGTTCCATTATTGGATAAATTCTGAACCACAAACAGCGAAGAGATTTCCTAAATTAAGTTATGATTCTCAAATACATTACATTCTATTAAACGATAATGATTTTGAAAAAATAACTAAATTTATACAGGATTAAATATGAAAACAGTTTTAAATAATGCTTTCCTAATTTGTTGAAGGAGTCGTATCTTAATCCAATTGAAGATCACTAGAATTGTTTTAGATGTAATGTCCCCTGCGCAACAATCGATGGTTGATCTTGTGGAAAAATTGAATAAAATCGATGGTATTTCGCAGGTGGATATCGTTTTATCTGAGCTTGAAAAAAATGTTGAGGATTTTAAAATCAGCATAGAAGGTTATGGGTTAAATTATGAAAATATTAGGGAGGTCATCAAGGATTTTGGAGCTGTTATTAGAAATGTTGATAGCATAACTTCATCAAAAAGACAAATTTCACATAAAGATGATGACAAACTTTCAGCTTCTATTCTGGTTCTAGCAAGGCATATGGATTCTAAAGTCGATAAAATGTCTAAAATATTCAATGAATTTGATGAGTCTTTGGAATATATTAAAACCAAAAAATAATTAAAAAAAGTTTATTCCAAAATCGGAGATTAAAAGTTGAGTAAAGCTATAAATCGAATTAGTAATATTTTTTTAAATATTATTAAATTCTCTAAGGAAATTATTTATGATGTTTTTCACGACGAATTAATTAGACGAGCTTTTGCTAACAATGCCTTTGATGGAGCATTAACTCTTTTAGGAATTCTAATGGGCAATATAGTATTAACAGAGTTTAATCCAGTTGAGGTCATTAAAGTAGGATTAAGCACTTGTTTAGCAATAGGCATGTCTGGTGGATTTGGTAGGTATCTTTCTGAACTTGCTGAAAGGAAAAGAAGTTTAAAACAAATGGAATATTATTTATTGACTGATCTTTCTGACACCAGCCTTGAAAGAGAAGGAAACCGAAAGATAATTAGCATGTGTATTGTTGATGGTGTTTCACCTGCACTAGCCGCAGGCATCCCCTTAATCCCATTTTTCTTGATAAACTCAAATCTATTAACATTAAATAACGCAATAATTGCCAGTTTTATACTCGTTTTCATCGTACTCTTAAGTTTAGGCGTTTTTCTTGGAAAATTGGCAGATGAAAACTCTTTAAAATATGGCGTTTTTGTTGTAGCAGTAGGTTTTTTGACAAGCGCAATAATCTTTGCAGCTTCAATTCTTTTTCAATAAATTTGACATGGATGTAAGGTAGGTGCCGGGAATGGGAATTGAACCCATGGTCTTTATCCGGATTGGGCGCTGGTGCCGAAATCCTCTGGATCATGAGTCCAGCGCATTAGCCAATCTATGCTACCCCGGCTCTTGCAGTTTCTACACGTTTCGTAAATTTAAATGATGAGGCTAGTTTTAGTTTTCAGAGCTATCTTGGATCAGGGTAATAGAGTTTTTATCATTTGTTTAGCCTGAATCAATTAACGGCTTCTCTGTTTTTGGTTATTAAATTTAAATATCTTTACACTAAGTTTACAGTGTCTGAGGCCTGTTGATGTTCGATCCTGTTTTTAGTAGAA
>VGJH01000102.1 GCA_016867505.1 Candidatus Bathyarchaeota archaeon | reverse complement strand
CTGCTGTTATTGATGATGAAGCATTAATAGCAAGATTCTCTGTATTAGTTGCCTCATTTTTAGCTTGGTTTGCTAACTGCTCAGCCTGAATATAATTAGCAGCATTATATGCCAATTGAGCTTGATTTAAAAGAGATTCAGCTGATGTAACAATTATTCCTCTAGACTTCACCCCTTGGATAAATACTTGAGTATCTTTTAAAACAACTAATGCATGTTCCTTTGTTCCGACACTACCAAGAATGTAAGCGATTTCATTTTTACCTTGAGGCATAGTAACATATGGACGATTATTTACTGTACTTAATTCCAGAGGAATCTGGCTTAGGCTAATTATTGTGGAGCCTTCAGATAATAGCACACCCATCGTGACAGGTGAAATTATTTGAAGCGACCACAATGATCCAGTTTTACTTGTTAAAGCAGGCGTTGAATATGAAATTAAAATATTGTTTGAACCAAGAGTGTCAATTATTAAACCAGTGCCATTAATAACGTAATCTAATATTTTTTCTTCTTGATTAATTATTAAAATATCCTCAAAACTTGATCCAAATAAAGGCACGTTTACTTTGGGGATTGATGAGTCAACCAATACACCATAACTGACATCAACATACCCATCTGAGTAAATAGTTAAAAAGAGTTCAGTAGCAGAGTAGTCTGTTGCATGGGTAAAGGGAATAACTAATGATAGAAGTAAAATGCATGCAATTGACCGAGTGTATTGACCCATATTATTTTGAACCTAATACTACTCCATAATTATCTTTTACGGATTTAAAAATTAATATTTCCAAAAAAGTTGAAAAATTCCTTATCACCACTAGCCGATGATAAGCAGAAAACTTTAAAAAATTCTTAGATTCTGGTTTATTATTTCTCTTATTTTGTTTGGAGTTTCATCTTGATAATATCCATGTATTCGATTAATCCTTGTACCATATTTATATAATAAAAGAACTGGTACACCCTGTCCATCTAAATATTTTTTCCTAAGAACCGGATCTATACCACCTTCTTTACCAACATTCATTTTCCCGAAAGCACATCTACCAATATACTCCAATGCAACTTGTTCAAAAACTGGAGTCAAATCATTACAAGGACCACACATTGGATTCCAGAAATCAACTATAGATAATGGATTATTATTTAAAAACTCGTGAATTGTCTCATCAGTAAGCTCTATTACATTTTTTGACATTGAAAATATTTTGATTTTAATCAATAAAATATTTACTAACATTTTGTAATTATTATTTGAATTTTTTTTACTATATATTCATATATTTTTATCTAATTCAGTCAAATACTCAAACATTTAAGGCTGATTTTTTAAATATTTTTACAGAAACTATTTAATTAATGTTGTATTAATTTAATATATTTTTATATAATTCTAATTGTCATGTAAAACCTATTTTTTTGAATAAGACATAAGATACAATTCTTTACATTAAATGTAAAAACTTGTCTAGATCCTGATACTTACTATTAAGAAACATTTAAAAAAAATAAATGAAACTTCAATCATGTATCACCTATTTTTAGGTTAGCTAGGCATATTTTTTATTTTAAAACAGTAATTATTAATTAACTGTGTGAGTTGTTGTGTCTTGATTGAGATAAGATTCCATGGTATGGGTGGTCAGGGTGCTGTTTTAGGTGCCCTGATGCTTGCTGAAGCTGCATTTAATGAGGGTAAGTATGCTCAGAAGATCCCTGTCTATGGCGGTGCACGGAGAGGTGGAGACGTAACTGTTTTTCTAAGGCTTGATGACAAGCCAATTAGGAGAACCTGTGGAATATATGAGCCTGATTGCATTATTGTGATGGATCCTGCTCTAAAAAAACAGGATTTTGTTAGAGCTGGTCTGAAGCAAGGAGGTTTAGCCATTTTAAATGATGAAGAGCAACCCTCCAAAATTGATTTAGGTGTCAATCTAGGTAAAGTTGCTTGTGTTGACGCAACTAGTTTATCGACTGAAGTTTTTGGTCAAAGAGCAATACCAATTGTTAACACTCCAATGTTAGGTGCAATAGCTAAAGCAACGGGTTTTGTTAAGGTTGAAAGCCTGTATGACCCAATAAAACATCAATTTACAGGAAGAATAGGTGACCTGAATGTGAAAGCAGCTCAACTTGGTTATGAACATGTGAAAGTATGGGAGGCTAAATCATGAGTATTGTACGTTCTTTCAGACCTAACACAGATTATGAAAAATGTAAAAGGTGTGGCATCTGCCAGACTTACTGCCCAGAAGGAACAATAATGGTGATTCAAGAAGAGGGGCCTTTGATTGACTACCGATATTGTAAAGGATGTGGAGTATGTGCAAACGAGTGTCCCTTTAAAGCAATCACCATGGTGAGGGAGGAATAAAAATGGTTCAAGTTAGGATGATGGAGGGAAACGAAGCAGCTGCATATGGAGCTATGCTTTCACGTGCACAAGTTGTTCCAGCTTACCCAATAACCCCACAAACTGAACTGATCAGTTTCATCGCCCAGTTCATAGCTGAAGGAAGAATGAAGGCTGAGTACATTAAAGTCGAAGGAGAGCACACCGCAATGGCTGCAGCCATAGGTGCTTCAGCTGCTGGCGCCCGGGTTTTTACAGCATCAAGTAGCCAAGGAATAGTGTTTATGGAGGAACCACTTTGGATGCCTCCTGGCATGAGGCTACCTATAAACATGTGTATTGTAAACAGGAGTATTGCTCCGACTGGAGGTCTTCGTCCAGATCATAATGATTCATTGCTTCAGAGGGATACTGGTTGGATCCAGTTGTATTGTGAGAACAGTCAGGAAGTCATGGATACAATAATTATGGGTTATAAAATTGCTGAAAACAAGAACATCTACCTTCCAGTAGCAACCTGTTATGATGGATACTTTGTTTCAGCTACTGCAAGTAAAGTTGAGGTGCCTGAACAAAAAGATGTAGATGCATTTCTGCCACCATACAAGCATGATTGGTATAGTTTAATCCCTGGCGAGTCGAAGGAGCGACCAAGCAGAGGGGGATCAGCGAGAAACCGGTATGAAGTTCAGCAAGCAAATGAGAGAGCAAAAAAAATTATTGAAGAAGTTGATAAAGAATACGCTAAAACCTTTGGTAGAACCTATGATGGCATGATTGAAGAGTATAACTGTGATAGTTCAGACGTCGTTTTAATGACGATGGGATCAATGACTGGTACAGCAAGGGATGTTGTTGATGATCTTAAGAAAAATGGTAAAAGTGTAGGTCTACTTAAGTTAAGATGCTTCCGTCCCTTCCCAACAGAAGAGTTCCAACAGTTAGCTCATAAATATCATGTAATTGGAGTGGTTGATCGAAATACTAGCACTGGTTCAGCAGGTGGTGGCATAGTGTCTATGGAGTTGGCTCGTGCATTGTATCATTTAGATGACAAACCTTTGATTGCCAACTTCCATGTTGGATTAGGTGGCACCGATGTCACACCTAGACAGATAGAATACATGGCTGATAAGACACTGGAAATTATGAAGCTTGGCAGAGTAAGTGAACCAGTGGATTGGGTTGAGTTAAAGGATTTGGGACCGGTGATGTAAGATGAGTGAACTTGATAGAAGGTTTGATGATTACTACGCTAAACGAAAATTTTATGGTGGCAACTCATGCTGCCCCGGATGTGGGGGACCTTTATTCTGGAGAATGGCTATGGAGGCATTTGGACCAAGAACCATAGTGTATGGTATTGGGCCATGCGCTGGTTGCACTATGAGAAGTATCAAGTTACCAAGCTTCAATATACATTTCAGTTTTGTCGCTGATGGAGCGTCAGGGATTCTGGCAGCGTTTAGGGCACAAGGAATCAATGATATTACAGTGATCAGTTCTGCAGGTGATGGTGGAACCGCTGACATCGGGCTCGGTAAAATAAGTGCAGCTGCTGAACGAAATGAAAACATGATTCAAGTCTGCATTGATAATGAAGCTTACATGAATACAGGTATTCAGAAAAGTGGATTAACTCCTTATGGGTCTTGGACAACAACCACGCCTCTTGGTAAAGAAGCACCAAAGAAAGACATCCCGTTAATTTTAGCAGCGCATCATATACCATATGTTGCTACTGTCAGTGTTGCTTATCCTCAGGATCTGAAGAAAAAATTTGAAGTCGCTAAAGAGATTAAGGGATTCAGGTACATTCACGTAGTCATACCATGCCCAACAGGATGGCGATTTGATCCAGCAAAATCTATTGAAGTGACAAAACTCGGGGTAGACACATGGCTATGGCCTTTATATGAAATAAAAGATAGTGTTTTACACTTGAATATGAAAAAGGAAGCTAAACCCGTTAAAGAATATTTAGAGACGCAGCAAAGGTTCAGGGTCATGAAACCTGACCAAATAGAGTGGCTTCAGAAAGAAACTGATAGAAGACGTGAAGAACTCCTCACACTTGATGGTAAAAAACTGTTTTACTAATTATTATCAACTTTTCTTATTTATGAAAAATATTTTTTTGACAAGAAGTAAAAGCTTAAAGCAATTACGAGATTTAATGCCAATAATCCATAATAACCTGAGTCTTTACTGATCGTTTCCACACTCCAAGTTTTTGCAGTCGAAAACTGCGATTCAAAACCACCAGTAATATTAGCTAATGGTTTTTTATCTGATCCATTGAGAGTGTTATTATCCGTTCTTTTAATCTCTTGGACAGAAGCAGAATAAACACCAGAAAGCTGGTAAGGTACAGTGTATATTAATAGTATCCCAAAGACTACTGCCAACATTGCATAGTAACTGGCTTTCATTGAACTCATCAATAATCTATCTACCTCCCATCCCTTTAATGCTAGAGTTCCGAACAGTAAATAACTCTAGGTAAAACCAGTGTTCTAATATTAGAACATGTGAATTCAACCCGGTTTCGACCTCCAGATCTTAATTGTTTCATACCAGAATATTATAACTGGAACTAACCCCATTATTATGGTAGTAATATTTTCTCTCGTTGGCAACATTGGGAACTGCCAAATGTAAGTGATAAGCATGCTTGTTACCAAAACAGCATAAAACAAGTATCTAGGTAGCATGAATCCACCAAAGCTAACAAATTGACGAAGTACACCGACTTTAACTTCTTTCACTAACTTGTAATCGCCGTAAACGTTTTCTATGAGTCCAAGTTCTT
>VGJH01000101.1 GCA_016867505.1 Candidatus Bathyarchaeota archaeon | reverse complement strand
TTATCCCCTTCTTCTCAGCGATATCCATCTGATTCAAACCTATGATTAGATGTGGCTCAAGCTCTAGAAGCTGAATCGTGAAAAATAGGTTCCTCTCCAAGGAAGATGCATCAACAACATTGATTAAAGCATCAGGATGCTCAAGAGCAATGTATTCTCTGCTCACTCTCTCTTCTAAACTAAAGGTACTTAAACTATAGATCCCTGGTAAGTCAACGACATCAATTGTGTAACCATTAAAACTTAATGTACCCTCTGCCCTCTTGACGGTCTTCCCAGGCCAATTACCTACATGCTGATGCAATCCAGTTAATTGGTTAAATACAACACTCTTACCAACATTCGCATTCCCCGCCAAAGCAACTGTCAGCTTTTTCACATCAACCCCTTTAACAGACCCTACCTCTTCACTATGGCAAATCAAAGGTTGAAAACCTACTTTATCACAGATTTAAGAACAGGATGAGAAGTCTTTTCAATTTCTTCTTTACTATACAACATCTCAACATAAACCTTCTCAGCGAGTCCTCTACCAAGAACTAAACTCGTCCTCCTCACAATAACTTCAAGAGGCCCATGGAAAGGCAAAGCATTAACAACTGTAAACTCGGTTCCTGGACAGAGCCCCATATCCATTAACCGTCTACTTGAGCCATCTCCACCTTTAATGAAGGCTACTTTACCCTTCTCACCTAACCTCATATGACTTAGTTGAGTTAGAAAATGTCTACTTTTATCAGAGGAAGGAAAAGTTTTTGACATCGATAAATTAGAATCATTAGGAGTTTTTCCCGGTTTATCGATATCATATATGTCTTCATATTCATCTTTGCTGCATATACTCAATATTATCAAAAAATTTAGGCAAGCCTAAAATATAAAGTTGATTAATATGTTAAAATCAGGATCATATAATTTTAACACAATTAATTTTGGATAAATTAGTCTTTATATGGTTTGAAGCTTTGTGGGCTAACTTCGTCTGCTGTTTGTTTGAGGTAATGGTTCTCTGGTATTCTGCTCCACACTGCTTCAGTTACTTTCTGGACGTTAGAGACAAGCTTCTTCTCGTCAATTGTCTTCAAATTGCCATCCTCCACAACTATTTCACCGTTGACAATAACATGCTTGACATCGCTTCGGTTTGCTGAATTAATTATATTTTTCACTGGGTCCCTACATGGAACATTGTTTAAGGTTTCCATATCGATTATCACTATGTCAGCGAGGGCATTTGATGAGATCCTTCCTAAATCCGTTCTTCCCAATCCCTTTGCTCCTCCGAGTGTAGCCGAGTTGAAAACATCTTTCGCAGATCCTGAATAGCAATCCCAGTCAGCGAGTTTAGATGTATAGCTTGCCATCCTCATCTCGTTAAGCATGTCCTGGGGACTTGTATCACACCCTATGCTTACATTTATTCCTGCTTGAAGATATTTGCTATGACTATGCATTTTGTTTCCTCGTTTAATAAAGACTAAGGGATCATGACTAATTGTTGCTCCATATTCTGCTAATAATCCTAAATCTCCAGCTCCTGTTGATGGATAACTTACTAATGGATGTCCCGAGATTGCCCAACCGTGACCGATTATTAGATCTTGCCCTAATAATCCTGTATCAGCAAGAAATTCTATAGGAGTTCTCCGGTACATGCGTAGCATGTTCTGAAACTCTACAACCCATTGAGCAGCATGAATCGTTATAGGTATATTCAATTTATTTGCTTTAACCCTTATTTCTTTCTGTAATGCTGCACTACATTTGTCTACCGTATCCGCGAGTATTACGGGATTCAATCTACCATCTAGAGCTCCAGAGTATTTTTTAGTAAATGCCTCAACGGCTTCAAGGTTTTTCAAGCCTTTTTCAATGCTTAACCACCTAGTTTTAAGGTCCGCCCCTTCACTTCTTTCCCAGACACCATCAGAAACACCTTGTCCAGTGAATGCTCGTATTCCGGAATCTTCAAAGAGTTTCACAGCATTTTCTTCACCAAGAGTCCCAACTGTACCAATTTCTAGTACAGATGTGCACCCGCTTTTTAGTAATTCAGCGATGCTATACTTAGTGTAGATTGGATAGTCTTCTTTTTTTATGCTTTGACCGAGAGCAGAAAGATTTTCACCTAAACTACTCATATAGAAGTGGCGTGCACCAGTATCATCTATGAAGCTCTTGTCTTTTGGAGCTGAGGCTGCGTGGCAATGTGTACATATAAACCCGGGGGAGACAACGTGGTGACTCGCATCAATCCATTTTGTGACGAGTCCATCATAACTTTTTCCTACATGTTTAATGTGTTTTCCTTCAATAATTACTACACCGTTTCTGATTAAGCGGTGCTCTTCCCCATCGAATCCAATAACCCATTTACCTTTAATCCCGATCGTCATAGGTTAAATTAGTGCTTTATGATTTTAAAAAGAGTAGCAATTACCCAAAATAGGTATCTAAAACCATCATGACTAAAAAACCAATAATAAGTCCAAATGTTGCCTCTCTTTCAAAACCCTTTCTATGACTCTCAGGGATTATCTCGTCACTTACAACAAACACCATTGCTCCAGCTGCAAAAGCTAATCCCCAAGGAAGCATTGGTTCCGTCCAAGACACTAGGGCTACTCCTAAAAGCCCACCAATAGGTTCAACAAGGCCTGATAAAGTTGCTATCCCTAAAGCTTTACTTCTTGAATAACCTTCACGAACAAGAGGAAAAGCAACAGCAAGACCTTCAGGCATATTCTGTAAACCAATTGCCAATGAAACAAGTAAGCCTCTTGATAAATCTCCTCCACCAAAACTAACGCCCACCGCTAAACCTTCAGGAAAATTATGAATAGCTATTGCAAGAACCATAAGCATCAAACCTGAGAATCGTTTAGATTTTGGTCCTTCTGCGCCTTTCCATAAATGGATATGAGGAGTAAAACGATCGATCATATGAATTATTAAAGCTCCAAAAGAGAATCCGATAGCTACTACCCAAACATTGGATAATTCTAAAGCTGGAACAATTAGGCTAAAACTAGATGCAGCCAACATAACACCTGCAGCGAACCCCAACATAACATCAAGAAGCTTATCAGAAACATCCCTAAAGAATAGAATCGGTAAAGCACCAACTCCAGTTGACAACCCAGCCAATAGGCTTGCTAATAACCCATAAAGTACTACATCCATAACATTCACCGTTTAACTACTCAATTTCGTGAAGATATCATCGCCTTTAAATTATTACTGATTAATATTTATTTTCAATATTATAGGATTAATATTTAGTAGATTATTTATCAATACATTTAAAAAAATATTTGAATAAGAGTTAATCTAATTATTTATCTTATTATAGTAATCTTTAACAAGGGATTAGTATCTTGGGGTAGCAAAAGTGTTTACTCCATGCAAAAGAAAGAAGATTATAGATATCTCGGTTATCTAGCTTCAACTCATTTCACTATTCATGTTTTCACTATGCTTCTTCCTGTTCTACTTTTACCTTTCAGAGATGAGTTAGGCATAAGTCTAGTTCAGTTAAGTCTTCTTTCATCAATCCCTCGACTCATCAATGTTATAATATATATCCCTACAGGAATAATTTCAGATAGATACCCGTCACGGGTTCTGACACTAAGTTTCGTTTTAACTGTTTTAGGAGCTTTTACTATACCGTTATCAAACAACTTCACCATGCTTCTATTGGGTTTTACTCTACTTACAATTGGTTCCACATTTTATCATCCCCCAAGTTTACGTATGGCTAGCGAATATAGTAAAGAAAAAATCAGTTTAGCCATGGGTATACACAATATGGGTTCAAGTTTGGGTTTTGCTGCTGGTCCACTGCTTTTAGGCTTGATGCTAAATAGTCAGGGATGGAGGCCCACATTCTATCTCTGGGGTTTTTTAACAATAATTATGGTAGTTGTAAGTTGGTTATATACTAAGAACCTTAAAGGTAGTGGGGCTTCGCTGAAAGAATTTAAGTTGAAGAGTGGATTCGAAACGATTCTGACAAAAGATTATCTAATGGTAGTAGCTATGTCTACACTAGTTGAATCGGTTTTTAATATAATCGTCACTTTCCTTCCAATATATTTCACTGATGAACTGGGGATGAGTTATAGCTTAACAAGTATTGTATCAGGAGTTGCCCCACTTGCAGGTATAATCGGAAGTTTCACAGGGGGTTGGGCAGGAGATCGATTTGGTCGATATAAAATGGGGATCTTAGTATTAATTTCTTCAACAATTTTGATGATTGTTTTTCCAACAATTAGAGGACTCTACATAGTGCTTGGAGTCTATGCAGTGTATAGGCTTCTTCAAGCAGCTTATATGCCCCTTATGAATACAATGATTGCAGGACATAGTAGCCCTATCAACATTAGTTTATGCTTTAGTTTCAATTTTGTAGCTGTAAACCTTTTCAGTAGCTTAACAACAACAGGGGCTTCTATACTTATAGAATCTCAGAAGACTCCAGTAATTTTTCCCCTTGCAGTCATAGGATTTATTCCTTGCATAATCTTAATTTATGCTCTTAGAAGAACAAAAAAAGCTCAAGAATTCAGTTGAGGATTTATTAAAAAAACCTATTTAGTTTAATACAACGGTTTATAGCTTGTCGACCAATTAGGTGCTTAAGGAATAAAAATTGCTAGGTTTTGAGGCTTCTAATCTGACTAGAGTTTTTGGTGAGTTAAAGGCTGTTGATAGCCTCAATATAGTAGTTGAACCCGGTTGTAATGGGACTGTTATTTGCTCAAGCCTCAGGAGCAATAATAATTGGTCCCATAATTATACTCAGTTTTACTCTAATACTCTTAATAGTAAACATTATAATTTTCAAAATTAGTCTAAAATTTTTCCAAAGAGAGGAAATCCTCACCAGCATAAGATAAATTGATTAAAAACTAGAAAAATATTTAGCAATACTCTGATAAAAAATCAAAAATTTGGTGATTTGGATAGAATTAAGTGATTTTGTTTATGCTCCTTCTTTGAGTCTTCGTTTACATATCTCACATGCCCAAGTTTCATCAGGTTTATTTTCACATAGTAAAGCTACATTAGCTAAACCACATAATGAAGGTTTATTTTCTTCCTTAAAGTAGTGCCAAGTCAATTTTCGACTATCTTTTTCTTTACTCCAACCAGCCATTTTTTTGTTTTCACCAAATACAA
>VGJH01000100.1 GCA_016867505.1 Candidatus Bathyarchaeota archaeon | reverse complement strand
TAGGCAACAATTATTGAATAAACACATGCACAAATTAATGAGGTTGAGTAGAGCCTTCAATACTTGTGCAGTGATCACAAATCAAGTTATGAGTCAACCTGATGCATTCTTCACAAAGGGGGTAATCCCAGTAGGTGGCAACATCGTGGGCCACATGAGTCATACGAGAATTTATCTAAGGAAGGGACGGAATAATATTAGAATAGCTAAACTCATTGTGAGTCCAAGCTTACCTGAAGGAGAAACTCCAATCAAAATAACTGAACAAGGGATTGAAAGCGATGAAGAAAGCTGATTTGCCTAAGATGTCGACCACTGGTAAAACACGTGAATCAGTGATTCTTTTTTATGATAGCTTAATCGAACGACGCTTCTCTGATGCTGAAAAAGCATTGACTGATGTGAAGGAAAAAAGAAACATAAACCCCGATTTCAAGGAAGGATATGTTAAGGCATTGGAAGGTATGCTAATTTCAGCAAAATCAGGTGATGACCGAGATTTCTTTAATAAAGCAGTATATCAAAAAAATGAAATGGAAAGATACAGTAAAGACTTCAGACAAATTATTCAAGGTGGGATTCACTCACCTTTTGATATCGGTTATTTCTCAGCATGGTCTGATTTCATACATTATAGAATTAGTATAACAAAATGAATTACAAAGTTTAAACTCTTAAATATGTATATAAAATGGTCCAAACCATTATCCAAGTAAAAATGTAAGCACCTATACCTATTTTTATGCCATGCCCTTTCTCAAGTTTTAAATAATTTGAGAGAGAATCCGATGAGACTATATAGAAAGCTGATCCAAGCAAAAAAACCATGGATCCATCTAATTTTACATACACTTGCAATATAACACACAAAACTGCAGCAATAATTGATACGCCCACCTTTAACCAGTACATTAATTCAGAGGCTTTCAAAGGTTCTTCACCGCTAGAATCACACGCTCAATTATAAGTTATTTGGGTTTTTAATCAAAATTTTTTAAAAAACTTTGCTTTTTTAAACGATTGTTGTTAACTAATGTAGTCTAATTTTTTCTCTTTTTTTGGCAACACATCTAATTCTTCCTCATAAATTGCTAGCCTCTTTTTGATTGAGGCATCAATTCGTTTCGCCCGCTTATCAAGGAGTGATGTATCTAAATCAACATTAATGAATGAAGCTAATTTTATGAGAATCGCTTTTGCTGCCAGATGCTGTGGGACATTTGCGTATTTGATATCACCCATTAAACAGATACCTTCTATTCCATGTTTTTTTGCTACTCCAATTATTATGCCATTTAATCCATTAACTGCTCCCTCTTCATTAATTGAATCAATTCCATAATCTAGGAGAATAGGCTTCAATCTTTCTTGGTTACATATTCCATATACTTTAGGTTCACCATCGTTCTCTCCTGGGAAAGCAGCAATGGAGTAGACTCTTGTAGCATTAAATTTCTCAGCGACACCTATAATGATTTCAGCAAGACGGAAAGTCTCTTCAGGAATTGAAGGCTGTGCATCGCCAACTAGTATTATCAGATCTTTTTCTTTAACATAATAAAAACGATGCCTAATAGGAGCTAATTCACCAACACTATTATTGTACACTAAGATGTTATGATAATAAATGATTTCAGCAAAAAGTTTAGCATTTAACCTCCGTTTTAAATAATCAGCTGAGATTTTAGCAATTAAACCCATGCCTGGCCACGCAACTATCATGTTAGGACGATTCAAATCAGGCTCACTAAGATAAGTGATTTCCAAATAGTTCGAAATAAGGAGAACAAGTAACTTCATTAAACCTTTCGATTCTTGACACTTAATCATAAATAAATTACTAGGGTATTTAATGAATATTATGAATTAATTTATTTAATTTGAAATATGCTTCAAAAATTTAATTTTATACTAACAATGATGTATAAAATTATTCTTAATGATTAAGAATTCATGACCTTTTTATATGTTGAGTATCACATCAATTCGGAGGGGTAATAGTGAGTCTAGAGATTTCACCTAAGTTAGTTGTCAGGGAAGCGATGTCCAGCCCCGTTGTCACAGTAGAAGAAAATAGTGAAGTCACGAAAGTAGCTAAAATTATGCGTGACCAAAAAATTGGTGCAGTTGTTATTATCAATAATGAAGATCAGCCCGTTGGAATAGTCACAGAAAGAGATATCGTTATACGAGTTGTTGCTTTAGGCAAATCTCCTGAAAATACCCCTGTTAAAGAAGTGATGTCATCGCCTTTAAGGGTAGTAAAAGCAGATACTCCCATTATTGATGCCATGAAATTAATGGATAGAATGAATATTAGGCGACTTGGAATAACCTATAAAGGTAATTTAGTTGGAATAATCTCTGATAAAGACCTGATTAGAATTATGCCCACAATAGTTGAAATTATTCGAGAAACCAGTAAAATTAACAGTGGAATAGACAATGTCGGTCCATCCACAATAGGTTACTGTGATCGCTGTGAAGCATACTCAACCAACTTGAGACTGGTTGATGGCGAATTCCTCTGTGAAGAATGTAGAGCCGAAGAATAAAACAGATTAACCTAATTCTCATTTTCTAATATGAATGAGTCATAGATTCTTATTAGATGCAATGCTTGGCTCTTTAACGCGTTGGCTAAGACTATATGGTTATGATACAATTTATTTAAAAGACGTTGAAGACATAGACTTGATTGAATTAGCGAAAAAGGAGGATAGGATCCTATTAACCAGAGACGAGTTACTTACTCGTATCGCAAATAAAAGGGGAATCCACTCGTATTATTTGAATAAAATTAATGATGCAGAAGCATTACTCGAAGTTGCTCGTGTCTTTAATTTATCCTATAATATAGAAAACTTGAGATGCCCTTTATGTAATTATGTTATAAATAAAATCGATAAAAACGAAATTAAAGATTTGATTCCTAAAAATACTTTCGAACGATTTAATGATTTCTGGATTTGTAAGGGTTGTAAAAATGTTTATTGGAAGGGAAGCCATTGGCAAAAAATTCTGTCAACCTTAAACAATGTTAATGAGTTGAAAGGTAATCCGTGAATCTATATATTGGTTGAAGTATTGCTTTTATTGCTGGAATAAGATGACTTTTACTCTTAACCTTGATGAAGGCAAATATATAGTCAAGCTTGCACGAAGATCTATTGAGAATGAGTTTAATAAAAATGAGCTTATTGACTTAAAGGATGCACCAAAAAAACTCAGTGAATTGTGTGGTGTGTTTGTCACATTAAACAAAGTCAAGGGAGTACAAAAAAATTTACGAGGATGCATTGGCTACCCATACCCAATTAAACAATTAAAAGAAGCAGTGAAGGATGTGGCAGTTGCAGCAGCTTTTGAGGATTATAGGTTTCCCCAAGTCACTAAAAATGAATTAAATGAAATTATAATTGAAGTCAGTGTATTAACACCTCCAGAAACAGTAAAAGTCGATAAACCAACGGATTATCCTTCAGTAATTAAAGTCAGCGAAGATGGTTTAATAATTCAAAGTGGAAACAGAAGCGGTCTCTTACTCCCACAAGTACCTGTTGAATGGAACTGGGATTCTGAAGAATTTTTGTCACAATGCTGCATAAAAGCAGGACTACCACCAGATGCATGGCTTCTTCCAGATACAAAAATACAAAAATTTCAAGCAATAATATTTTCAGAGCAAACTCCAAGAGGAGAAATTATTAGAGAAGAATTAACTCATTAAACTGGTGATTACTTGGAATATTTAAAAGGTTCACGAGTTTTTTTTGGCCCATGTGGTATAGGGCTAGGTCATGTGAGCCGAAATATTCCAATAGCTAAAGAACTAGAGAAAAAAGGAGCAAATGTTGTATTTTCAACTTATTTAGAGAGTATTGGATTTGCACGTAGGAACGGATTTAAAGTAATTGAAGCACCACCCTTATCGCTTATAAGTGATGCTTCTGGAAGCATTGATTTAAAATCATCAATTAAACAGATAATCAAATCTTTACCTGTTTTCGGAGAACAGGTTGAAACCGAATTAAAATATATGAGATCATTCAAGCCTGATGTTGTTGTCTCTGATTCAAGGCTATCAACAGTTTTTGCATCAAAAATTTTGGGTAAACCAATAATATTGATTTTAAATCAATTTAATCCTCTTATCCCAAGAGAAAAAGATAGTTTAATGGCTTTTAGACTTGCTGATGGGACAATAATGACTCTTTTGGGTAAAGGCTGGTCTCTATGCGATGAAATATTAATCCCTGATTTCCCTGAACCATATACTTTAAGCTCTTATACCCTGCGTATTCCTAAACGATATAAAAGAAAAATTAGTCTAATCGGTGCAATATTACCAAAAAAACCTGAAGAAAATAAATTAAAGAATGAAATTATAAAAGAATTAAGCATTAAAAAAGGGCAAAAATTGATTTATGCTGGAATAAGTGGACCAAAACAAGAAAGAATGCCCTTAATTAACCTGCTTGAATCAACTCTAAATAATTTTTCTGATGATTACAAATTTATTTTATCTATAGGTGATCCTTCAAAAACATCAGAAAAATCAATCGACGGTTCACTGATAAAAATTCCTTGGATTGAGGATCGATTTGAGTATCTAAATGCATGTGACGCAATAATTTCAAGGGGTGGGCATGAGACTCTAATGCAAAGCATTTGTTATGGGAAGCCATCATTAATTATTCCTGTCCCTAACCACCCTGAACAATATGGAAACGCTAGGCGTGCGCAAAAACTTGGAGTCGCTAAAGCAATACATCAAAAAGAAGTATCTTCATTAAAACTGAAATTATTGTTGAATGAGATAACTGAACATAATATGTATAAAGAAAATTTAATCAATTTAACCAAATTTGGTCACATTGGGAATGGATTAGAAAAAAGCATTGAAGTTATTTCAAAGTATCTTAAGAATTAACGATTTCATTTGAAAATCATTTCATTCTTTCACTTCTTTCAGCCCAATATTGTCGTGTTCGCATGTACTGAATTTTCGCTTTTAATAAGTCTGAGTAAAGAGTTTTTTCATCTTGCTGCATTCTACTTAGTATTTGGTATGCAGTAACTGGTCCCACGCCATGCACTGACAGCGCTTCTATGGCTCGCCGACCATAACTTAAAACTAAGTCAGCTGTCTTCCTACCCTTAGTAATACTCTCTCTTTCTTCTGGTAACAGTTCTTCATTATTATAATGCC
>VGJH01000099.1 GCA_016867505.1 Candidatus Bathyarchaeota archaeon | reverse complement strand
ACAAAGATTTTATGAACCGTTACCAAGTGGACCTAAAAAGGGAATGAAAACTGATAAACAGGTAGTCGATAACAGAATGCAAACATATTTCCAGATTTTAGGATGGGATGACCGAGGTATACCAGCGAAAGATACTTTGAAGAAACTGGATTTATCTGATGCTGAGCCCTTGATGAAAAAACTCCGAGAATAAAATTTTCACTACCTTTATTTTTATTAATTCTATACATATTTTAATGAAAATTCTGGTACGCGTTTTTGGTGATATCAGTGATGATATAGGAAAAAGGTATGATTTTGAAATAATAGATAAAATTTCTGTTTATGAAATTATTGAAAAAATTTCTGCATTATCAGGGCAACGTCGTGGGTATCTTGGAACTTTTAGGATTGATGGAAAAGATCTTGGTTTCTTGGTTAATGGTAAAAATATTGAGTTTCTTGAAGGTTTAAAAACAATTTTAAACGATGGAGATGAGTTAATCATTATGCAACCTACAACTGGTGGCTGAGTTTTTATTCAATAAAAACGACAATATTTACGATTATTACCTTCAATTTCCTATTCGATAGCAAAAAGAATATTCTTGATTTAATAATATTTTAGTTAGGTGTTATTAATGAAAGGATGGAATGGACGATTTCTCCGTGTAAATTTAACTACTAAAAAAATTTTTCAACAGAATTATTCAGAGGAGTTTGCTAAGAAATGGCTTGGAGGACGAGGGTTTGCTATCAAATTATTGTGGGATGAACTTGCTTCCGGTACAGATCCATTAAGCCCTGATAATATGTTAATGTTTTTAACGGGGCCATATTCTGGGTATGCTATTCCAAATAGTGGGAAATTAGTTGTAGCAGCTAAGAGTCCCTTAACTGGTGGTTATGGTGACGGTAATTTAGGGTCTGCAGCTGGTCCCAATTTGAGAAAAGCAGGATACGATGCAATAATTTTTACAGGAAAAATCGATAAACCCTCATATTTATTGATTGACAACGAAACAACCGAGCTAATTTATGCTAAAGAATTATGGGGTTTAAATTGTTATGAAACTGAAAAAATTTTAAAGAACAAATATGGTGCTGCCATTGGTGTGCTTTCAATAGGTCCAAGTGGTGAAAATTTGACTCGTTTTGCTACAATAATTAGCCAAGAGGGACGAGCTGGTGGACGCCCAGGCATGGGTGCTGTTATGGGAAGTAAAAATCTTAAAGCAATTGTTATCCATGGATCGAAGGAGCCCCCTGTTGCTGATAAAGAGGCTTTAAGTAAATTAGGAAAAGAAGGTTATGCAAGCATTCAAAAACGAGATAATTATGGTTTTTGGAAAAGACAAGGCACTATGGCGACAGTTGAGTGGTGTCAGACTGCATCAACTTTACCGACACATAATTTTAGTGAAGGAATTTTCGAGTGTAGTAAAGAGATCGATGGAAATACTATGGAAAAACAAACCATAAAACAACGTGGTTGCCCAAACTGTAATATGATTTGTGGCAATGTAATTTTAGATACCAATGGCGAAGAATCTGAACTAGATTACGAGAATGTAGTAATGTTAGGCAGCAATATTGGGGTTGGAGACCTCAAACAAGTTGCTACATTAAATCGTATATGTGACATGCTTGGATTAGATACAATCTCTGCAGGATCCTCATTAGGTTTCGCGATGGAATGCTCAGAGAAAAAGTTAATTAACTCTGATTTAACTTTCGGTGATTTTGATGGCGCACAAAGACTTTTACATGAAATGGCTCAAATGAAAGGAGAAGGGGCTCTTTTTGGATTAGGAGTTAAAGCTGCATCCGAAAAAATTGGTAAAGGATCATCAGATTTTGCTATGCATGTAAAAGGATTAGAGTGCAGTGCATATGATTGCCATCTCTGCCCTGGCATGAGCCTAAGTTTTGGAACCAGCCCCATTGGTGCTCATCATAAAGATGCATGGGTGATTAGTTGGGAAATAAGTAGTGGAACACGTGAAGATTATGGGCCTTCAAAAGCAGACAAAGTCATCGAATTCCAAAGAATTCGAGGTGGAATGTATGAAAGCCTAGTTGCATGTAGATTCCCTTGGATTGAATTAGGCTTTGAGAATGAGTGGTTCCCAAAGTACATTAAAGCTACAACTGGCGTCGACTACTCTCTTAATGATATGTGGGTGCTAGGGGATCGAATTTACTCTCTAATTCGTGCTTTCTGGGTACGAGAATATGGAGGTAAATGGAATCGTTCAATGGATTATCCCCCAACAAGGTGGTTTAAAGAGCCCTTAACAAAAGGCCCTCTGACTGGAAAACATCTTGACTTAAATAAATACGATAACCTGCTCACAGAATATTATACGAAGCGTGGATGGAATAACAAAGGGGTTCCAACTAAAGAAACAATGATTAAATTAGGTTTAGAGAAAGAATACCTCGAATTGAATAAAATTCTCTAAACATAATAATAATATTTTGAATATATTCACTCTTTTTTACGAAAACTCAAATATTGTTAACCGGATTTTACATGAGGAATATTTATGTTAGCCATTAAAGGTGGAAAGTTTCTCACAATCACTAAAGGGATAATCGATGGCGGTGTTATCCTCATTGATAATGGTAAAATCAAGGCCATTGGACCTGATTTAAAAATCCCTGATAATGCTAAAGTGATCAACGCTAATCGTAAAATCGTTATGCCGGGGCTAATCGATGCCCATTGTCATATAGGCATATCTGAGGAGTTAGCGGGTCAAGCAGGAGCTGACTATAATGAAGCGGTTGATCCTATTACACCTCAGATGAAGGCTTCTGATGGTATTAAAGCAAATGCAGATGAGATGGGTCTAACTGCAGCTGTAAAGACCGGAATCACAACAGTGCAAGTTCTTCCTGGAAGCGCGAATGTTTTAGGAGGAGTTGGATGCGTAATAAAAACAGCTCCTAAAGTTGTCGTAACTGATATGATTATTAAAGAACCAAGCGGAATGAAGGCAGCCTTTGGAGAAAATCCAAGACGAGTTTATGGTGATCAGAAAAAGACTCCACAAACTAGAATGGGTGTTGCAGCGATTTTACGGGAATGGTTGGAAAGAACAAAAATTTACATGAATAAAAAAGAACGAGCTGGAGATGATACCACAAAGTTACCTGAATATAATCCAAAACTGGAAGCTCTAATTCCTTTATTAAAGGGGGAGATCCCTATGCGTGCACACGCTCATAGAGCAGACGATATAGCCATGGCGATTCGAATATGTGGTGAGTATGGGCTAAAAATGAGTTGGGAACACGCAACGGAGGGTCACAGAATTGCAGAATATATTGCTAAAAGAGGAATATCTGCAACCTTTGGACCAGCTATGATGGGAAGAGGAAAATGGGAGATGCGTGAATTAAACATTGCTACGGCTGTGAAACTTTATGAGGCAGGGGTCAAATTTGCGATTCAAACTGACGCAACCAGTTCAACAATTCAGTATCTACCCATTGTTGCAGGTCTAGCACACCGTGAGGGCTTGCCATATGAAGAAGCATTGAAAGTCATAACCATTAACCCCGCTGAAATTTTAGGAGTTAATGATCGTGTTGGCAGTCTTGAAAAAGGAAAAGACGCTGATATAAGAATTTTAAGTGGAGATCCCTTAGAGCTAAAAACTAAAGTTGAAAAAGTAATTCTAAATGGAGAACTTGTGTATAGTCGTTAATACTCTTTTCTCAATTTTTTTTGTTTGAATTTTATTTCAGGTTGAGGTAAATCAACTTTATAGGATGTAATGCTATCAATTTGGCCATCAAATTCACTTAAAAAACTCTTTAAGGCTAGGATAGAAACTGATGGTACAATTCTGTACATAGTCATTGGCGTTGATGATAGTGTTATAGTTATTGGGATAATTAACGCTTTTTTTAATCCTTCGAGATGAATACGTTTCGCTAAATTATTTAAATGGCTTGTAAATTTTTTCACTTTTTCTATATGATCCTCAATAATTCCCCGTGCAACCGTGTTTCCTATTCCATTTTTCCAGTGTTTACATTCAGCACAAATTATGTACGGATTTCGTATTGCTATTAGATCTAATTCCCAGCGTCTCGATTCAGCAGTGAATCTAAATCTCCTGAATACTCTGAAACCATTTTCTTCAAAAAGAAGAGCTGAAAACTCTTCAAACTCTAACCAACTAAGGCTTCGACTAACTGCTTCAAAATCTGCTCCTGCTTCTAAAGCAGCTTTAGATAATCCCATCTTTTGGATAAGAGAAATATTCAATTCATCATCGTATAATTCAATTAATTTTTCATTCTCTAATTCTTCAAGAATTTTCCTAAATAACTCCTCAGTAATCTTTAACTTATTTTTAATACTATCTATATATATTCTATCACTCTTAGCTTCTCGTAAAATATTTGTAATAACCATTTTCCGTAAAGTACTCAATGTTTCATGAGGTAATGTAATCTTCAATTCATGAACATTTTGTTTACAAAATAATATGCGGGGAGGGGGACTTGAACCCCCGAAAGCCTGAGCTACGAGATCTCTTCCCGAGCTGATCGATCTTAAGTCTCGCCCCTTTGCCAGTCTCGGGTATCCCCGCTCACCTCATAGACGAACCTTATCTTTTTTAAATGTTCCAGTATTTAATGAGAAAATTAATATAAAATTATATTTATTTTAGATGTTCTGAATAAATTAAACTAGACGTCGAGTTCTCTGGAGATCTTTTCTGCCCCAATTATATTGTCTTAAAGTCTTAGTTTCTCCAAAGCCACAAGCTGCACATTTTGCTAGTCTTAAGTGGTATGCTCTTCTTCCACAACGTCTACACCTAATATGGATCCGTTTACCAGTATGTAATGCATGTTTAGTGGGCATTTATTATTCCTCAATCCTCAGGCGGTGGTGAGATCATTATTACATTATCGCCACGTAAGACGATTGTTCCAATATGTTCTGAATTCATATTATCGCTGACATTTTCAGCATCTTTTAAAACAAGATTAACATGTTGGTCAAAGCCTTCAAGAGTTCCTCTAAGAGTTTTGCCTCCTCTAACCTTAATTAGGACTGTTTTACCAAGGCTTCTCTCAAGAACTCGCTCAATCATTTCAGCCAAATTAATGATCTCCTTAAGTATTTTCCCTTACAGGCTCTAATCGAATAAACGAGTTTGACTATTAAAGGTTTGTATTTTAAAGCTATACTGTTTAAATTGAAAAACCAAAGATGACATATTATACTGTTAAAACATAATCGATTTTTTTCTTAACAATAAAAAAAATGATTTTTGGTATTTTTAAATGACTTGAAAAGATTTAT